>JACMRI010000061.1 GCA_014376525.1 Bacteroidia bacterium
AGCCCCTAAGCGTGCGCTACCATATAGGTTGCGTTCGGTTAGGCTAAATACTGCTGTACCTGGGTTTTCGTACTTATACACTGCCATGGTGTTACCTTGTGCATCGCGGGTGTAGTAGGTGTATTTATACGCCGTAAGCGGTTGCAACACTCCGTTTATGCGCGGTTTTACTACTTTGCTAATGCGGTTTCCGCTGGCATCGTAGTTAAACTCTAAATCGGGTTTGTTACAGTTACTTGTATTCATGCGACTAATGTACTTAATTTTTCCATACACAGTCCATTCTATATTAGCTATTTCTTCTTGAGCGTCGCTAATAAGGTTTCCTATGGCATCGTAGGTATAGTTGTTGCCTTGCGCTATGTTGGTGGTGTTAAAGGTGCCTTGGTCTTCTATGTCGTCGGTCATTAAGGCTCTGTAAGCTGTTAATGATGTGCCTTGTGGGGTAGCATCGTTTACGCTATACAAACGGTTGTTGGTTTTGTTAGCGGTGGTGTTGGCGTTGTTATAATTGTAGGTAAGGTTATCTATAATGTTTCCTGTTTCGTCCTTGCGTAGTTGGGTAAGTATGTTTCCGTTGGCATCGTGGGTAAATGTGTTTTCATAACGTCCGTTATAGGTGGTTGTGTTAGGCCATGTGTTGTTTGCTATATCCATATTATTATAGGCTTGCGCTTGTAGCAAGCGGTTAAGCTGGTCGTAGGTAAATAACAAGTACATTAAATAATAGTTAAAAAATTGTACTGTAACTACTTACAGTGCGATTTTTTGATATAAATAAATTACATTTGTGTATTATTAAAAATAATAATAAACCTAACAATTAAAAAAACAACCAACCATGAAAAAAATTTACTTAACAATTCTTTCAATAGCTATTGCTACAACAGCTGTTAATGCACAAACGTGTATATTAGGCGAAAACTTTACAGGTTACACTGGTAGCGCTTCGGCTTTACCAGCAGGCTGGATGGGCATGAACTTAAATGCTGCTGCAACTGGTAACGTTTACACATCTGCTACGTCGTGTGGGCCAAGTGGAGTTAATGCTTTCAAATTTACTTCTATTACTGCAGGAACAACAGCGCGTGCTACCTTAATATCGCCGTCATTTACGGTTAGTAGTTACGATACGGTAACATTTTGGTTAAAAGGAAATAGCCTTGATAGTGTAAGTTCGCTAGCTTTATACATAGGTAAAGATACGGCTACTATGAGTTTAGTAAGTACATATAACAAGGCTAGTATTGCAGTTGCGGGTCAGTTTTTTTCTATACTAACTTACAGCACCGATCATTTTGTGAAATTTGTTTATACTAAATCGGCAGGTAATATTTCATTTGACGATTTTTGTATAAAAACATCAACAGTTACATCAGTTGATAATGCCAAACGTTTTGAAAACGTAGCTGTACGTTACAGTAACAATAAATTAGTAGTAAATACAAATGCTACAGTAACCTTACACAACATTATTGGCCAGCCAGTAATGACACAAAAAATGAATGCCAACGAAATGTTAGATTTATCAACACTTAACGCAGGTATTTATATAGTAAATGCAGTAAACGGAACAAACCGTACTACCAAAAAAATTGTAGTAGAGTAATTTATTGCAAGCATATAATATGGCTCAAAAAAAAGGCTACAACTAAACTATTTAGTTGTAGCTTTTTTAGTTAAATTTAAAAGGGTAACAACGCCTGTTATTAGACAAATGTTTTTTTACACGTTAATTAAAATCCCTAAATTTAACCCATATTTAAAAAACCTTCACTTCCAATTCATAATTTAATATACATGACACCATTTTACTCCACACAACTTACCACTGTAGCCGACGCAAAAGCCCTAGGTTTATTACCCGAAGAGTTTGATAAAATAAATGAAATATTAGGGCGTGTACCTAATTTTACCGAGCTAAGTATATACTCCGTAATGTGGAGCGAACATTGCTCGTACAAAAACTCTATTACATGGCTTAAAACATTGCCCAAAGATAGTGCACGTATGCTCGTAAAAGCAGGTGAAGAAAATGCAGGTTTGGTGGATATTGGCGACGGACAAGCATGTTGTTTTAAAATAGAATCGCATAACCACCCATCGGCACTAGAGCCTTACCAAGGTGCAGCTACTGGTGTAGGCGGAATTAATCGGGATATATTTACCATGGGTGCACGTCCTATAGCGCAATTAAACAGTTTGCGTTTTGGCGATTTAAGTTTGGATAAAACCAAATGGTTGTTACGTGGCGTGGTTAAGGGCATAGGCGATTATGGTAACGCATTTGGTATTCCTACCGTAGGAGGCGAGGTGTTTTTTGACGAGTGTTATAACATAAACCCCTTGGTAAACGCCATGAGCGTGGGTATGGTAAAAATAGGCGAAACTATTTCGGCTACATCGTACGGTGTGGGTAATCCAGTATATATAGTAGGTTCGGCAACGGGTAAAGACGGTATTCATGGTGCTGCATTTGCCAGTAAAGACATGACAGAAGAATCGGCCAAAGACCTACCAGCAGTGCAAGTGGGCGATCCTTTTCAAGAAAAACTATTGTTGGAAGCTACGCTTGAAGTTATAAAAAGTGGTGCAGTAGTTGGCATGCAAGATATGGGCGCAGCAGGTATTACGTGCAGTACCAGCGAAATGAGCGCCAAAGGCGAACATGGTATGATTATTTATTTAGATAAAGTACCTACACGCCAAGCCGACATGAAACCCTTTGAAATACTACTAAGCGAAAGCCAAGAGCGCATGCTTGTAGTAGTTACCAAAGGGCGTGAACAAGAGGTACAAGCTATATTTGACAAATGGGATTTAAACTGCGCCTGCATAGGCGAGGTTACTGATACTAAGCGTATTCATTTTTATATGAATGATGAATTAGTAGCCGATGTAGATGCTTATAGCCTTGTATTGGGCGGAGGTGCGCCAGTGTACACACGTGAGTATAAAGAACCTGCATACTTTGCCGAGAGCAAAAAATTTAATATAAGCCAAGTGCCCGAACCTGCAAGTTATAAAGCCGTTGCGGAGCATTTACTATCGCACGTAAACATAGCAAGCAAGCGTTGGGTATATGAGCAGTATGATAGCATGGTGGGTACCATAAACCAAAGCACCAACAAACCAAGCGATGCCGCCATTGTAAACCTTAAGGGCACTAACCGTGCATTGGCACTTACGGTAGATTGTAACAGTAGGTATGTAAATGCCGATCCTGAACAAGGCTGTGCCATAGCAGTAGCCGAAGCCGCACGCAACATAGTGTGTAGCGGTGGGCAACCATTGGCAGTTACTAATTGTTTAAATTTTGGTAACCCTTACAACCCCGAAGTATACTGGCAGTTTGTAGGTGCTATAAAAGGTATGAGTAAAGCTTGTATAACCTTTGATACCCCTGTAACTGGCGGTAACGTTAGTTTTTATAACCAAACAGCTTACCCCGATGGTCGTACAGAGCCTGTGTTCCCAACACCTACCATAGGTATGCTTGGGGTGCTAGATAACAAAGCAACACAAACAGGGCTATCGTTTACCACCGCCGGACACAAAATATATTTAGTAGGTACAAGTCGCAATTGCGTAGCTAGTTCGCAGTATTTGTACTCGTATTGCAAGGTTAAAAACAGCCCCGCACCACATTTTAATTTGGATGAAGAAAAACAAATACAAGATATAGTAGCGCAATTAATTAAACAGCAAATTATAGCATCGGCGCACGACTGTGCCGATGGCGGATTGCTTGTAACCCTTGCCGAAAGTGCATTTGAACACGAATTAGGTTTTGATATTACCAGCAATTCAACTGTGCGCAAAGACGCATTTTTGTTTGGCGAAGCCCAAAGCCGTATCGTAGTTAGCGTTGCGTCTAATAAGGAAGCTGAGTTTAAAGCCCTTGTAACCAACTACGAACTATTAGGCGAAGTTACTGCCACGGGTAATTTTGTAGTAGATAACGAAAACCTAGGTAATGCCACCGCCCTAAAACACACGTATAACAATGTGTTGGGGAATATAATGGCGTAGGTAAAAATGTGATGTTATCAATTATTTAACTTCCAAAAAATGAAAAATTTAAAAATAAAATCGTTAGGGCCTATTGAAAATGCTGATATTACCTTTGGCGATTTAACTTTTTTAGTAGGTCCGCAAGCGAGTGGAAAGAGTATTTTTATTCAAACATTAAAATTGTTAGTTGATAAATTTCATATTCGTAAAACGTTAGAACAATATAATTACGTGTGGGATAAAGACACTGATAAAATTTTAGATTTGTATTATGGTGAGGGAATGTGTAAAATATGGAAGGCAAATACTGAAATAACGCTCGATTCGAAACGTTACAATAAATCATTTTTAGAAACTAAATCAGGGCGTAATCAAAATACTAAAGACGCTGAGGAGACTTTGTTTTATGTGCCCGCTCAACGTATTTTAAGTGTATCGGACGGACGCCCTAAACCATTTATGGAATTCGACTCTTCTGCACCTTATGTGTTGCGTCAATACAGCGAAACTCTCCGTTTACTTTTACAAAATGGTATGGTTAAAAACGATTCTATTTTCCCTATCAGTAATAGATTGAAAGAGCCATTAAGAAAGTCGTTTAACGACAGTATTTTTCATGATGGTAAAGTAGTAATAGATGATAGATCTGGGCAACGAAAACTACGAATGGAAGTAGATGGTATGAGTGTACCCTTTATAACTTGGAGTGCGGGACAAAAAGAATTTATGCCTTTATTATTAGGTTTTTATTATTTATGCCCTCCATCAAAAACAAGTAGAAAAGACGATTACAAATATGTAGTTATAGAAGAGCCAGAGATGGGGTTACACCCGCAAGCTATTATCTCAATTATCTTACAAATTATTGATTTGCTATCAAGAGAATACAAAGTAATAGTTTCAACACACTCTCCTGTATTGCTTGAATTTGCTTGGGTTTTTAATTATTTAAAAACTAATAAAGTAAAAGATAGTGCATTATTAGAATTGTTTAACTTACCAAAAACACAAGTAACAGAAAAATTATTTAAAAATATACTAACTACTAAAACCATCAATACTTTTTATTTTGACAGAAAAGACGGTAAAGTAACTACTAAAGATATTTCTACTCTTGATGCAGGTAATGAGGATGCTGCAATAGCCGAATGGGGAGGTTTATCTACATTTGTAAGTAGAGCTACTGATATTATTTTAAAATATCAAACTAATGAAGACTAAGGATAAAAGCAAAGACGTAAATTTAGTTATCCAATCTGTTTTTGAAGAAGCCGTAAAAGCAACTAAAGATATTAAAACGGGTTATAATACTGGATTGCAAGCATTTGGTAAGGATAGCGATAAAATTAAACTAAAGAATACAACTTTAATACAAGGGAGTGTAAATCTTGATAAATGTTTAGAATCAAAATACCCTAACGACAATAGGTGGGACTATTGTTTTGCATATACTTCTAAGGTATATTTTATTGAAGTACACACTGCTAATACAAGAGAGGTTCGTACAATGTTAAATAAATTAAAAGCCCTGAAAGATTGGTTAAATACAAGTGCGCCACATATAAACAAACTTAAAGCAAAGCAACCTTATTTTTGGGTTCAGTCCAATAAGTTTAATATTCCCAAAGGTTCGTCTCAATACAGGCAAATAATTACGCAAGGCTTAGAACCAATACCATTATTTACAGATAAACATTTGGAAAAATAAACATAGCACTAGCTACCGCAAGCCTCACAGCTTGTGGTGTTAATTAGTTGTACTAACTGATATTAGTTATGTACTGTCATTATCATCAATAATTATTACAAAAGAAAACGTAACACTAACAAACGATTTAATAGCCATTTTAAAGATAAAGCATTAATGCTAAGCAAATTAATGGAGCAAAATGAAGCATTTAAAATTTAGTTTTATAAATGTTATTTATACTACATAATCACAAGTTCGTACAATTTTTTACAAGTAAAAAACGAAACGTTATTTCTAATCTAATGAAACCACTATGCACAACAACAATTTACATACTATACAACAGTATTTTAGTAAGCAATTACAACCCGCATATAACGCGCAAGCCTTAACTCAATTGTTTAGTCAGCTTACTACACACATTACTCAATTAAGTAAAGTACAACAGCTTACCGAACCCAATTACCGAGTTACCGAATCTCAAATTAATAGCTACAATAAAGCCATTGCACAACTATTACAACATAAACCTATACAATACATTATAGGTTACGAATGGTTTAATGGTTTGAAATTTGAAGTAAACGAACACACACTTATACCACGCCCCGAAACAGAGGAACTGGTGCACTACATTATTAATAAATACAAAAAAAACACGGCTAATTTAAATTGTATTGATGTAGGTACTGGTAGCGGTTGCATAGGTATTAGTTTGTATAAAAACATGCACAACGCCAATGTTACATTATGCGATATAAGCAGCGAAGCCCTTGCAATAGCTAAGAAGAACGCATTACAAAATAATTGCACCGTTGAGTATTTAACTACTGATATTTTAAATTGGGAACAATATCATTGGGAAAGTTATGATGTAGTGGTAAGTAATCCGCCTTACGTTATGGAGCAAGAAAAATTAACGATGCACGCCAACGTGGTTAATTATGAGCCACACACGGCATTGTTTGTACCCAATAATGATCCCTTACTATTCTACAAAGCTATTGGAGCTATGGCACAAGTTACATTAAAACCACAAGGTTTGTTGTGTGTAGAAATAAACGAAGCTTTAGCTACAGAAACAGCGGAGTTATTTACCCAATTAAATTTTACACAAGTTACAGTTATATGCGATATGCATGGTAAGCAACGTTTTGTATCAGCCGTAAAATTATAATTCGTTAATTTGTTTTAAGCCTGCGATTTTTGTTTTGAAGGCTGTATAAATGGCGGGCTGGCATTATTAAGTACTAACCTCTCCGCAGTGGTTACTAACAAACAAAGTTTTAAATTTAGCAAAAGGATAATTTGCCAACAAAAACATACTTTTGGTAATGGCAGTTTCCAAGGTCATATCTGCAGCCGAAATTATACCCATACGCGCAAACGCCGATGAGGTTTCATACTTGCCTTGCTCTACCGCTCCCTCAATACATTGTGTAACATTTATTAGTATTTTATTGCTAGAGCAAGCATCTTGTAGTGCATCTATTAGCCATTTTTGGTTGGGTGCATTGCCACTACCAAAAGTGCGCATAATTACAACCGTGCATTCGCTTTGCAATATGGCAAGAACTATTTGTTTGCTAATGCCTGGAAAAAAATGCAACACACCTACGCCACTATCTAGTTGAGTGTAAAATTGTGTAGCTTTTTTTGGTGTTTTATTTATTATCAAATTATTATATTCAATATTTACACCAGCAGTTGCCAATGCAGGAAAGTTAGGCGATTGAAAAGCATCAAAATGTGCAGCAT
Organism: Bacteroidia bacterium; assembly: GCA_014376525.1. GTDB lineage: Bacteria > Bacteroidota > Bacteroidia > UBA4408 > UBA4408 > JACMRI01. The sequence continues at coordinate 7,463 of JACMRI010000061.1, forward strand.
TGTACTTAATACTCCTGTTGCCTCGCAACAATGTATATTCAAAATAAATACATACTTCGGGTACTACAGCAGTATTGTGGGCGGTATAATTAGCGGCTATTTCTATAGCAGTAATTAAGTTTTCTTTACCATCTGTGCGTATTACACCTATAGGTAATTGCGAGCCAGTAAGTATTATTGGTTTAGTGCAATTAGCTATCATAAAACTAAGTGCCGATGCCGTGTAAGCCATAGTATCGCTACCATGTAGCACCACAAAACCATCGTAACTTGCATAGTTTATTTGTATCAATTTTACTAATTTTACCCACACATCGGGGTTCATATTACTGGAGTCTATTGGGGTAGCAAACGACACGTGCGATAATTGCACAGGCAAGCGGTTAAGTTCGGGTACGGCTAGCTGTAGTTTTTTAAAATTTACAGGGCACAGCACACCCGCTGCATCTTGCATCATTCCTATGGTTCCACCTGTGTATATAAGTAATACTTTACGTTTCATTACAATTGGTTTTATATCCTACAAATGTATTATTTGTAGTTAGCGTAACTCTATTTTAGTAGTAAATTAACATTTTAAAGCTTAGAGTACTTATTTTTTACGATTATTTGATATATTCGCACTCAAATTAAATAAACAAAAAACACAATTTACATTAACAATGACAACATTAGAAAGAATAAGAAACAGAGCTGGCCTATTGGTAGGCGTAGTAATGTTTGCTTTAATAGCATTTGTATTAGGCGATTTTCTTAAATCGGGACGTTCTTTTTTTGGCGACGACCCCACTAAAATGGGAACAATTGGTAGCAAAGAAATAGATGTGCAAGAGTTTGAAGCTAAGTTAGATGTTGCCAAAAGAAATATGCAACAACAGCAACAAAAAGGCGAATTAGACGATGCTAGTGTAGATATGCTGCGCAATCAAGTTTGGAATCAAATAGTGTACGAAACTGTAATGACTAAACAATTTAACGAACTAGGATTGCAAGTAGGTACAGATGAATTATTTGATATGGTGCAAGGTAAAAACCCTCACCCCCAAGTAGTACAAGCATTTACTGACCCTAAAACTGGGCAGTTTTCGCCGGGTACTGTGGTGCAATTTTTAAATAATTTAGATAAAAATCCTGAAGGAAAAGCACAGTGGTTAGATTTTGAAAAAGGTATTAAAGCAGAGCGATTAAGCAATAAATATAATACGCTGGTAAAAGCAGGCATGTACATTACTAAAGCCGAAGCACAAGATAATTATGTAGATATGAACCGTTTGGCCAAATTTCAATATGTTACTAAACGCTACAGCGACGTGTTAGACAGCACTGTTAAGTTTGACGATAGCGATTTAAAAACTTATTATAACGCACACAAAAACAAATACAAACAAGAAGATGCTACGCGTTCATTTGATTATGTAGTGTTTGAACCAACTCCATCTGCCGAAGATTTAAAAGCGGCTAACGATGAAATAGCTAAAATAGCTACCGAATATGCAGCTACTAAAGAAGACTCAGCATTTGTACTAAGTAACTCCGATGTACAACCTAACTTAGCATTTGTTAAAAAAGGTACTGTATTAGGCCCTATTATGGATTCTATGATGTTTCGTGCTACAGTTGGATATGTATACGGTCCTTATAACGATGGCGCTTCGTTAAAAGTAGCCAAGTTAATGAATACTAAAAATGTAGCCGATTCAGTAAAAGCACGCCACATACTTATAAAGCCAATAGGTGGCGATATGGCCAAAGCTAAAGTAAAAGCAGATAGTTTAAAGAAAATGATTACCGACAAAAAAATGTCATTTGAAATCTTAGCTGCGCAAGCATCAGAAGACGAAGGTTCTAAAGTAAAAGGGGGCGACTTAGGTTGGTTTCAGGACGGTATGATGGTAAAGCCATTTAACGATGCTTGTTTTGCAGGTAAAGTAGGCGACTTAACAGTAGTAGAATCGCAATTTGGTGTACACATTATACAAATAATGGGTAAAGGTGCCGAAAGCAAACGTGTACAAGTAGGTATAGTAGAGCGTGCAGTACGCCCAAGCAACAAAACCTACCAAAGCGTATATGCTAAAGCAAGCGATTTTTCGGGTAAAAACACCACCGCCGAAACATTTGACAAAGCAATAGTTGATGGCGGATTAAACAAACGTATAGCAAGCGATATTAAACAACTTGACCGTAATATACCTGGTGTAAACGGCGCAAGAGAATTGATAAAATGGGCGTATACTGCTGAGAAAAATGCAATATCATCGGTGTTTGAAGCTGACGGTAAATATGTAATAGCTAAATTAACTAACGTTAAGGACAAAGGTATTGCAACATTAGAAGCAGTAAAAGAACAAGTGGAAATAGAAGTACGCAAAGAGAAAAAAGCAGAACAATTCTTAAAAGAAATAGAAGGCGCAACAACATTGGAGGTTGCTGCAACTAAACTTAAAAGTAGCGTGCAAACTGCTGATAATACTAACTTTGGCTCAGGCTATATACCAGGCTTAGGACGCGAAGTTGATGTAACTGCGTTTGTATTTGCAGGTAAAAAAGGGACAGTATCAAAAGGAATTAAAGGCGAAAATGGCGTATATATGGTTAAAGTAGAAACTATTACCGAAGCAAAACCAACCACCGATAATTATAAACAAAACAAAGACATGCTAAACAATCAAATGAAGCAACGTGCCGACTATGAATTGTTTAACGCATTAAAAGACAAAATAGAAATAAAAGATAATCGTGCTAAATTTATGTAGTATGTACTAATCTTAAAAAACCTCCAGCATTTGGGGGTTTTTTAATTTTAAAATTCAGTTTAAGAACTAATTTATAATCAATAATAAAAAATACAACACCATGACATTTGACTTAGAAATGATTAAAGCCTATTACGCAACAATGGGCGCAAAAATTGATGCAGCACGTAACGTAGTAAACAAACCGCTTACGCTAACCGAAAAAATATTATACACACACCTTACCGAAGGTGCGGCTACAAAAGCCTACAAACGTGGTGCCGATTACGTAGATTTTAACCCCGACCGTGTAGCCATGCAAGATGCTACGGCACAAATGGCGTTATTGCAATTTATGCAAGCGGGTCGCCCTAAAGTGGCAGTACCCTCAACAGTACACTGCGACCACTTAATTACAGCTAAGGTAGGCGCATCAACCGATTTGAGCAAAGCCAACGTAGAAAACGTAGAGGTGTATGACTTTTTATCGTCAGTATCTAACAAATATGGTATTGGTTTTTGGAAACCAGGTGCAGGTATTATACACCAAGTAGTGCTAGAAAACTATGCGTTCCCAGGCGGAATGATGATAGGTACAGATTCGCACACCGTAAATGCAGGCGGATTAGGAATGGTAGCCATAGGCGTAGGCGGAGCTGATGCTTGCGATGTAATGGCAGGATTACCATGGGAACTTAAATTTCCAAAATTAATAGGCGTAAAACTTACAGGTAAACTAAGTGGTTGGTCATCGCCTAAAGATGTAATACTTAAAGTAGCAGGTATACTTACAGTAAAAGGTGGAACAGGTGCTATAGTAGAATATTTTGGCGAAGGAGCTACCAGTATGAGCTGTACTGGCAAAGGTACTATATGTAACATGGGTGCCGAAATTGGTGCTACTACATCTACATTTGGCTACGACCAAAGTATGGAGCGTTACTTACGTGCTACAGGCAGAGCAGATGTGGCCGATGCTGCTAATGGCATAAAAGCACACTTAAATGCTGATGCAGAAGTATTGGCTAACCCCGAATTATATTTTGACCAAGTAATAGAAATTAACTTATCAGAATTAGAGCCTCATGTAAATGGTCCTTTTACTCCTGATTTGGCTACACCAATATCTAAATTAAAAGAAGTAGCATTAGCTAACGGCTGGCCTATGAAAATAGAAGCGGGCTTAATAGGTTCGTGCACAAATTCATCTTACGAAGATATTGCACGTGCCGTAAGTATAGCTAAGCAAGTGCCTGCCTTAGGTTTAACAAGCAAAGCAGAATATATGATTAATCCAGGTTCGGAGCAAATACGCTATACTATTGCACGCGATGGCTTCCTTGATGTATTAGGCGGCATGGGTGCGCAAGTATTTACTAATGCGTGTGGTCCTTGTATTGGTATGTGGGATAGAGTAGGTGCGGAGAAACAAGAAAAAAACACCATTATACATTCGTTCAACCGTAACTTTGCCAGACGTGCCGATGGCAACCCCAACACTTACGCATTTGTGGCTTCGCCAGAAATAGTAACCGCACTTGCCATTGCAGGAGATTTATCATTTAACCCATTAACAGATACATTAACCAACAATAAAGGTGAGCAAGTAAAATTACAAGCACCAACTGGCGATGAGTTACCAAGCAAAGGTTTTGCCGTAGAGGATGCAGGCTATCAAGCCCCTGCGGCCGATGGTAGCTCGGTAAACATAGCGGTATCGCCTACTAGCGACCGTTTGCAATTACTTGCTCCATTTACAGCATGGGAAGGGGTGGACTTAAAAGGATTAAACTTATTAATAAAAGCCAAAGGTAAATGCACCACCGATCACATATCTATGGCGGGCCCATGGTTAAAGTATCGTGGACATTTAGATAATATATCTAACAATATGTTGATAGGTGCTATAAACGCATTTAACGACAAACCAGATAGCGTTAAAAACAAATTGACAGGCGCTTACGACGGTGTGCCAAAAGTACAACGTGCCTATAAAGCAGCTAACGTAGGAAGTATAGTAGTAGGCGACGAAAACTATGGCGAAGGCAGTAGCCGTGAGCATGCAGCTATGGAACCGCGCCACTTAGGCGTACGTGCAGTGTTGGTAAAATCGTTTGCCCGCATACACGAAACTAACCTTAAAAAACAAGGTATGTTGGGTTTAACATTTGCTGATAAAAACGACTACGAAAAAATAAAAGAAGACGACACATTTGATATTTTGGGTTTAACTACATTTGCTCCAAACACACCGCTAACACTGGCTATACACCACGCCGATGGTACAACTGAAACCATATTAGTAAACCATACATACAATGCACAACAAATAGAATGGTTTAAAGCTGGAGGTGCACTTAACATTATACGTGCAAGCGTAAAACAGTAACCATACATTTTATTACACTAAAAAAATTCTCTATTACAAATAGGGTATTTTTTTAGTGTGGATAATTAAAAGTAAATGTTGATTATAGTTACTTATGTTAATTCATACAATTTCCTAAAAATTTGTTTTGGTTTAAAATGTAAAAATGTTCGGGAAACGGTGGGTTTAAAAAACAAATTAACGAACGGCTTCAACAGCTCTGCTCAAGAGTAATTTAGTTAATTATAATAAAAATTCAAATAGGTTTTAATAATTGGTACTATAATATAAAACACAATGAAAATACTATTTCAGCTACTATTTTGCACATTGCTATTAACAGCTTGCAAAAAAGAAACTCAAACTACCAACGCTGCTGCTGCTAACGCCACGGTTGTGCGTACAGGAATATTTGTGCAAAATTCGCATAAGGCAAGCGGTACAGTTAAAGTAACAACAGAGCAAGGGTTTAGAAAATTATATTTTGAAAACTTTGCTACCGATGCTGGTGCTAATGTGCATATTTATTTATCAAAAGATGCTACTAATTCTGATTTTAAAGATTTGGGTGGCTTACAAGCTATTAGCGGTAATCAGGTATATCAAATAGATAATAATACAGACCTAAACTTATACAAATTTGTACTAATATGGAATATGCCTACATCAGAATTATATGGCTATGCTGAACTCAAATAAAATAATGAATACTACAGGTATATACGATTTGTTAGCGCAAGTACCCGACCCCGAAGTGCCTGCCATAAACATAATAGAATTGGGAATTGTAAGAGATGTAACCGAAACAAATGGACAAATAATAATAACTATTACACCTACCTACACAGGTTGCCCCGCTATGAAAGTAATAGAGCAAGATATTGCTCAACTATTTACTGCGCAAAACATAACTAATTACACCATTAAAACGGTATTAAACCCCGCTTGGACTACCGATTGGATAACTAAAGAAGGACGAGATAAACTACTCGCCTACGGCATAGCACCACCCATAACTACTACTGCCAATAAAAAAATACTGTTGGGAGATACTCCCATTATTGCTTGCCCACAATGCAAATCTACTAATACTACTATGGTTTCGCAGTTTGGCTCTACTGCATGTAAAGCCTTGTGGAAATGCGCTGATTGTTTAGAGCCATTTGATTATTTTAAATGCTTGTAATTACGTGCAAAAAAATAATTATTACACATAAATTTAGTACTTTAGAGAATTATTAAAACAATATAGATTCTCAAAATGCTAAAACATTTACTACCGTTTACGTTTTGCTTGTGTATAATACAATTACACGCACAACATCTTTCTACAGCAAGTAGTAGTGGTAAGCTTATGGCTTGTGGTACATGTGCAGCTAATGCAGGTTTCGAAACAACTAATACCAACGACTGGATAGCGCAAAGTGGTACAATAGGCAACTTTACTGGAGGTTTAAACTTTAGTACAAACACACCCAATACCGATGTAGCACAACACACAATAGTAACAAGCGGTAACGATGAGGTGGGTGGGTTTCCTCGTGTGTGCAATTTAATTGCAGGTAATACATCGTCGTTACGCTTGGGTAATGCGGGTAATAATTCTGGATCAGAGAATATTAGTTATCAATTTATAGTTAATGCAGCAACTCCGTTTTTTACATACTATTATGCTGTTGTGTTAGAGGGAGCAGGAAATAATCATACGCCACCTAATCAATCTCGTTTTACAGTAAGTATGACAGACGGCACCAATACACCTATACAATGTGCAGCTTATGAAATTAATGGAAGCAACGCAGCTACAATAGGCGGATTTACTAATGTACAAGGTGGGTTGTATAAAGAGTGGACACCAGTAATAATTCCGCTTAACGCATTTGTTGGGCAATGTGTTACCATTAGTTTTGAAACTCGAGACTGCAACTTTGGCGACCACTTTGGCTATGCCTATATTGATGCTGATTGCTCTACCCCAATAATAAAAGCACCACCAATTAATTGCGACAATTTAAAATCAAATGCTACATTATACGGACCAATAGGAGCTGGCAGTTACACATGGACAGGACCAAATATACAAGGCGCAAGTAACTTAGATAGTGTAGTAGTAGCTGGTGCGGGGCATTGGGATTGCTTGATGACCACCAAAACAAGCAATGGAGGCACGCCCTGTACGTTTACACTATCTACAGATATACTACCCACTACATTTACACCAAAGGCACAATTTACCTATAATACTGCTTGTGCGGGCGATGCTGTTAGTTTTAATAATACTACTACACCTAATAATGTGTGGACGGACTATGCTTGGGATTTGGGCAACAATGGTACTGTAGATGCAATATCGTATGATACAAGCGATGTGCAGTTTCCTAATACTACGCAACAACCCATTTCTATACCCGTAAAACTTTCAATGAGTAATAACTATTGCACCGCTGATACCGTTATTTTTATAACCATTAATCCTAAACCTATTGCTAATGCTGGGGTTAATGTACAAGTGTGTAACGGCTCATCAGTTTTATTAAACAGTTCAACCAACTCATTATACGAGTGGTACAACGGATTAAACCAATTTTTTACGGTAGCTAATACTACACAAAGCTATACTACTACGCCGTTAAACTCTGACAGTTATACATTGGTGGTAACTAATCAATATGGTTGTAAAGATACTGATGATGTGTATGTAAAAGTAAATCCTTCGCCAATAGCCAGTTTTATGGTAAACGATGTGTGCTACCCTAATGTAAGTACTTTTACCAACACTACTAGCAATACTGCCGTTGGCGATGTTTATACTTGGACATTGGAAACAGGAAGCACCTCCAATACATTTAACACAAACTACACCTATACAAGCTGTGGTGTAAAACCAGTAAAATTGGTGGTTACAAGCGTTAATGGTTGTGTAAGTGTAGTACTAAATACTGCCAATATATATTGCAAACCCAAAGCTAGTATAACCGCAACGAATGAATGTATATATGATTCGGCAGTTTTTAATGCTATAAATTTTGGTGCAACAGCCATTACCAGTTACAATTGGGACTTTAATTACGGTGCCGCTTCAATACAACTAGGAATGCCCATTGCAAATAATACAAGTGTAAAGGAACCAAGCAACTTATATACAACAGACGGTACTAAAAACATAGCCTTAATAGTAACCAATAGCGATGGTTGCAAAGATTCGTTAGTACAATCAATAATAATATACCCGGTGCCTGTGGCGGCATTTAGTACTGGTAATGTATGTAGGAACGACACAAGCATTTTTACCAGCATATCTACCATTAATGCGCCTGATAATATAGTACAATATCAGTGGGATTATAACAACGACGGTGTATATGAAACTACAGCCACAACCAACACGCAAAAATATGTGTACCCTTATGTGTACAAAGGCGGTGCGTATTTAATTACTACATCTAATCATGGTTGTAAAGATACTACCACAGCTGCTGTAGACATATATCCATTACCTACTACAAAATTTGAAGCCAAAAATAGTTGCGAAAATACCTTAATGCAATTTACCAATACTACCACTATTGCATACGGTAATATAACATCAAGCACTTGGCAATATACACCTACCAATAGTGCTACTACTATAGGTACAGACTCCAGTTCTTTTACATTTTCGCTTGCTAATAATTACAATGTGTTACTAACTACAACATCTAACTTTGGTTGTGTAAATACTAAACTGAAAACGGTAACTGCATACCCTAACCCTAACCCCAATTTTACAGTAGTAAGTACAAAAGGTTGCGCACCATTTTGTTTGGACCAAACTAACACCAGTACTATTGATGTAAGCCTTGTGCCCACTACCATAGTTAATTACACGTGGTATTTTGGCAATGGCGATTCCAGTACTGTTAAAATGCCATTGTATTGTTATACAACTAAAACCAACGATAATAAAAACAATTTTTACACCATACAACTTAAAGCCGAAAGTAATTATGGTTGTATAGGTGCTATTACCAAAATTGATTACTTAGAGTTGCTGCCTAAGCCTATAGCTAGCTTTGGTGCTAGTCCTACAGTTGCACAATTAAGTACTAACTTAATTGAAATTGTAGATAAGTCTATAAATTCAGTTAATACAACCTGGAATTATGGAGTGCCTTATCTTCCAATAAATACCAATGCTCCAGCCTATCATGCAATAAGTTATAATGATAGTGGTAACTTTGTAATAACGCAATATGTAGAAAATAAATATGGGTGTACCGATACTGCCAAGCAATACATTACTATAGTAAAAGATTACAATCTGTATATACCACAAGCTTTTTCGCCTAATGATGATGCGCTAAACGACAGGTTTTTTCCGCAATTTTATGGTATTTCTAAGTATAATTTGGTGGTGTTTAATAGATGGGGAGATATAGTAGCCCGAATAAATGAAACACAAAGTGGCTGGGACGGACTAAACGATAGTACCCAAGAAAAATGCAAACAAGATGTGTATGTGTGGACATTAAATTTTACCACATTACGAGGAAACACAGGCGAAACAACAGGTAGAGTAACACTAATACGTTAATTATTTAATAATTAATTTAACCATAACAACTGTATTATGAAAAAGCATTTATATACCTTACTTATTGCTTATTTTTTAGTTGCACAAACCCTTGCACAACACACGCATGTTATGCCCAACGAAATGGCTACACATACACTTGCTAAGCAGTTTATGAGTACTATGAATGAGTATAAATTAAACTTATTTAAGCAATATAAGTTTAGTGCAAGCAATGAAAAAATATTTGCAACCAAACATAATGAGCAGTTGTCTGGTGAACAGAAAATGGTTGTAGCGCAAGCGTTCCACGAACTAAATGCAAGTGCTTACTTAGCCAAAAAAGAAATAGAATTAAAACAAAACGTAAGCAATTTAGTACGCACTTTTAATCCAACAATACCTGTTATAAGTAAAGCATCAATAAGCGCTAGAGGGGTGAGTAATGGTAATACCACAAACGCAATATCTTGTACAGCATGTGTTACCAATCCTGGATTTGAAAGCATAGGCGTGTCCGATTGGGAGGGGCAATTTGGTAATGGTGGAAGTTATACAGTAGGATACGATATGGGGCCAGATAACGAAATAAATACAGCACCAAAAACACACCACATAACCACCGCCGGTAATGATGAAGTGGGAGGATTTCCACGTTTGTGTAACCTTATTCCTGATAATCATCATTCGTTTAGATTAGGTAATAAAGTAAATGGATACAGCAATGAACGTATGACCTATCAGTTTGTAGTAGACTCTTTAAAGCCTTATTTTACTTATTATTATGCTGTAGTTATTGAGGATGCAGGGCATGGCACTGCCGACCAACCTTACTTTACAGTAGCTATGAAAGATGCCTCTAGCAATCCTATTGCTTGCGCTTCGTATCTTGTAGCAGGCTCTACCACAGGTGTTGTGGGTGGTTTTACTAATGTAGGAAGTATTGCTTATAAATCATGGTCGCCTATAACTATACCACTAGTGGGGTACATAGGGCAGTGCGTTAGCATAACGTTTGAAACCAGAGATTGTACATTTGGCGGACATTGGGGGTATGCCTATATTGATGCTGATTGTACAGCGCCCGAAATAGTTTCTCCGCCATCTATTTGCAATAATGGAAAGTCGAAAGTAATATTACACGCTCCATTAGGCGCAGGTAGCTACACATGGAGCGGACCAAAAATACAAGGTGCTAATAATGCAGATAGTGTAGCTGTGGTAGGCTCGGGGCAATACACTTGTGTAATGACTACTGCAATAACGTCAGGAGGTTCGCCTTGCACGTACAGCGTTACACGTACAGTATTACCAGCACCTACACCTATAGCACAATTTACTAATAACACGCCCTGCTCAGGCGAAACCGTACAGTTTACCAATACTACTACACCAAGTGGAATATGGACAAGTTATCTGTGGGATTTTAATAACGACGCTACTGTAGATGCTACCACATTGAATACCGAAGCAACATTTTTTAATGCAACTCCCAACACTATAAGTGTACCCGTGCGCTTACAACTAAAGACTGATTACTGTAATGCAGATACAGTTATTAATATAATAGTAAACCCGAAACCCATTGCCGATGCTGGCATTGACCAAGCTATATGTACAGGCTCGTCGTTTACAGTAAGTTGTACACCTACCGTATCTTACGAATGGTATGCTGGATTAAATGTTTTTTCGAACACAGTAAGTACAAATCAAACATATACCACTACACCTATCTACTCCAATGATTATACTGTTATTGCTATTAACCAATATAGTTGCAAAGATACTGATGATGTACGCATAACACTCAATAGAGTTCCTAACCCTGATTTTGCTGCACAAGATGTATGCTTCCCCGACAGTACACATTTTACAAGCCTAAGTAGCAATACTGGCGCAGGCGATACGTATACGTGGGTGTTTGAAAACAATAAAACAGGCAATGGAAATATTGCTGCTTACAACTATGCTACATGTGGTGCAAAACCTGTAACACTTATTATAAGCACAACTGATAATTGCGCTAATACAATAACCAAAAATGTAAATGTATTGTGCAAACCAGTAGCTAGTTTTACTACCAACAACGTGTGCTTATATGACTCTGCCACATTTACAAATAGTAGCATTGGCAACACTACTATTAAAAAGTATCAATGGGACTTTGAGTATGGTAACAACAATTTAATTAATCCGTCTTACGTAGCATTTAATGATACACTGCCCAATGTTAGTTATAAATATTTTGCCGAAGGAAATAAAAACGTAGTGCTAATTGTTACCAATACTGATGGTTGCAAGGACTCGGTACTTAAAACATTTACCGTGTATGCAACACCCACAGCAACATTTAATGCAGATAATGTGTGTTTAAATACGTCTAGTTTATTTATAAGTACATCAACTGTTAATGCTCCTGATGGCATTGCACAATACCAATGGGATTATAACAATGATGGGGTTACCGACCAAACATCAGCCTTAAATACACAAAACTATACTTACCCAGCAGTGTACAAAAACGATGCGCTATTAATAGTAACAACTACAAACGGTTGTAAAGATACAGCGGTGTTTCCTATAGAAATATATCCATTGCCAGTAGCACAATTTTATGCGCAAAATAAATGTAATGATAGTACCGTTACATTTATTAATAATAGTACTGTAAGCTATGGTTCAATAAAAACAAGCACTTGGAGCTATACATTTACCGATGGAGCTATAAGCAATAGCACGGTAAGCACCTCATTTGTTTTTCCGCAGGAAGATTATTATCCCGTACTATTAACGGCCACAAGTAACTTTGGCTGTGTAGATACTCAAATGCAGGTGATAACAATTTATCCTAATCCAATACCCGAATTTAGCAGTAACCAAAAAGGATGTACACCATTTTGCACTACCGAAATAAATAGCAGCACCATAAGCACAACTCCAGTAGCAAGTACCATAGATAAATACATGTGGAGTTATGGTACTGGCGACACTAGCACGGAAAGAGTACCTATGTATTGCTACCCAAATATTACTGATTATACACCTAAAAAATATACCGTAACGCTAAAGGTAGAAAGTAATTATGGCTGTATAAATAGTATCATAAAAACAGATTATATAGAGGTTTATCCAAAGCCCAAAGCCAATTTTAGAGCTACACCAACTACTTATACCATAAGTAAAGATTTGGTACAAATAACCGATTCGTCTATTATTGCTAGTAATATAGTGTGGGATTACGATGTAAATTATTCGCCTGTAACGTTTGAAAATTCAAAATATAAAACCTTAAATTACAAAGACAGTGGTACATACATAATAACACAATATGTAGAAAGCTCCTTTGGCTGTAAAGACACTGCTTATAGAACTATTGTGGTAAAACCTAATTATAATTTGTTTATACCTAACGCATTTACCCCCAATGATGACGGAACCAACGATATGTTTGCCCCTAAGTTTTTTGGTATGGCTAAGTTAGATTTAATGATATTTAACCGTTGGGGCGACTTAATAGCGCGCGTAGATGAAACCAACAAACAAGGCTGGAATGGACTTGATGATCGCACACAAGAGAAGTGTAAAAGCGACGTGTATTTGTGGAAAGTAAAATATACCACATTAGTAGGTACTACCGAAGAGGCCAACGGAAAAGTTACCTTGTTGCGTTAGTAAAAAACATTGAAAAACATAAACGAGAGCTAAAAAAATTAATGTATTTTTAAAAATAAAATACACTTATCAATACTATGCTTAATTTATCAATAGTAATACCTTTATTTAACGAAGACGAATCGTTGCCTGAACTCCACAATTGGATAGTAAAAGTAATGACGGAAAACAATTACACGTACGAAATATTGTATATTGACGATGGTTCTAAGGACAATTCATGGCAAGTAATAGAGCAATTGCAAGCGCAAAACCCTAACGTACGTGGTATAAAATTTCGCAGGAATTATGGTAAATCGGCTGCGCTTAATGTAGGCTTTGAAGCCACACAGGGAAGCGTGGTAATAACCATGGATGCGGACTTGCAGGACTCGCCCGAAGAAATACCCGACCTATACAAAATGATAACTGTAGATGGCTTAGATTTGGTAAGTGGTTGGAAGAAAAAACGATTTGACCCTTTAACTAAAACAATTCCCACTAAACTATTTAACGCTGCAACCCGCCGTATGAGTGGTATAGATCTTAATGATTTTAACTGTGGACTTAAAGCTTACAAAAGCGATGTAGTAAAAAGCATAGAGGTATATGGCGAGATGCACCGCTATATACCCGTAATAGCTAAGTGGGCAGGCTTTAGCAAAATAGCCGAGAAAGAAGTACAACACCGTGAGCGTAAGTATGGTATTACTAAATTTGGCCTGGAACGATTTGTAAATGGTTTCTTGGACTTAATGACCATAACTTTTGTGTCAAAATTTGGTAAGCGACCTATGCACTTTTTTGGTGCAGTGGGTAGTATTATGTTTTTGTTTGGCGGAGGAGTTTCGTTGTGGTTGCTATTGGAAAAAATTATTAATTCAGCTATACTATTAGTTCCTACACGCTCGGTAACTGCGCAACCATTGTTCTATTTAGCGTTAGTAGCTATGATTATTGGTACGCAATTATTCTTGGCCGGTTTTATAGGCGAGCTTATAGGGCGTAACTCTAGCACACGTAATCACTATTTAATAGAGAAAAAAATATAGCACATAATGAGCGCAAGTAAAACAATAAACACATCAAAAAAAATAATGATAATAGGTCCTGCATATCCATTGCGTGGAGGCTTAGCATCGTTTGATGAATTGTTTTGCGAAGCACTCACAGCACAAGGACACACCGCTAGCATAGTAAGTTATTCGTTGCAATATCCTAATTTTTTATTCCCTGGTAGTACACAGTACCATACCTCTGGGCAAGCACCACAAGGTATAACTATTCACACATTAATAAATAGTGTGAACCCAATATCGTGGATTAAAACGGCTCAATTTATAAACCGAGAACAACCCGATTTTGTAGTAATACGTTATTGGATTCCATTTATGGGACCCGCATTAGGCACTATTTGCCGTATGTTAAACAAGCACATAAATATTATAGCCATAACCGATAATGTACTACCACACGAAGCCCGCATAGGCGATAAATTATTTACACGTTATTTTGTAAATGGGTGCAAAGCTTTTGTAACTATGAGCGAAGCTGTAATGCAAGACTTGCTTAAATTTACAACCACACCGCATCGCAAACGCTTGCTTCACCCATTGTACACGGTATTTGGCAATGCGCTACCACAACACGAAGCTCGAGCAAAATTAAATTTATTGCCTACTGATAAAGTAGTGCTGTTTTTTGGCTTAATACGAAAGTACAAAGGTTTGGATTTATTGTTAGAAGCCATGGCAGACGAACGCATAAAACAACTCAACATAAAACTATTGGTAGCTGGAGAATATTATGAAGATGAAGCACCATACAATGCACTAATACAAACAAGTAACAACGCAAGCAATATACTATTACATACACGTTTTATACCTAACGATGAGGTAAAACTATTTTTTAGTGCCACCAACTTAGTAGCACTACCTTACCGCAACGCAACACAGAGTGGGGTTACGCAGGTTTCGTTTCATTACGAAACACCTACTATTGTAACCAATGTAGGTGGCTTGGCCGAAATTATACCGCATGATAAATGTGGCTATGTGTGCGAACCCAACGCTACGGCAATAGCCGATGCAATAGTTAATTATTTTACATTAAACAAAGAGGCGGAGTTTAGACAAGGTATGAAAAATGAAAAGAAAAAGTACGAATGGCCAGTGTTTGTGTCTGAAATTATAAATTTACATAATCAATCAACCACATGTTAATACGCAGCAAAGCACCCTTACGCATAGGGCTTGCAGGTGGCGGTACAGATGTATCTCCTTACTCCGACTTATATGGCGGAGCTATACTCAACGCCACCATTAACCTATACGCTTACACCACCATAGAACCGTTGTATAATGGTAAAATAGAATTGGTAAACGATACCACCAACGAAACACTTACCCTAGACAGCGCATTGGTGCTTAAACACAACAAAGCGTTTGAACTGGTAATAGGCGTGTATAACCGTGTAGTAAAAGATTTTGCACACAAACCACTATCGTTCCGTTTAACGTCGCATATTGAAGCTCCTCAAGGCTCAGGCTTAGGTACAAGTAGTACCATTATGGTTTCGTTGCTTGGCGCATTTGTAGAATGGTTAAATCTCCCATTAGGAAATTACGATATAGCGCATTTGGCGTATGAAATAGAGCGTGTAGATTTAGCTATGGCAGGTGGTAAGCAAGACCAATACGCAGCTACATTTGGCGGAATAAACTTTATGGAATTTTTGGCAAATGATAGAGTTATAGTAAACCCACTGCAACTAAAACAGGAAGTATTACACGAATTGGATTTAAGTATATTATTGTACTACACTGCCACACAGCGCTCATCGGCCAAAATAATAACCGACCAAGTAGCCAACGTACACAACAAAAACGCACAAGCTATAGACGCTATGCACAACCTTAAAGACCAAGCAATACACATGAAAGAAGCCCTACTACGTGGCGAATTACACAAGCTAGGCGAAGTACTGCAACACGGCTGGCACAACAAAAAACTTATGGCGGCAAGCATTACCAACACTCAAATAGACGAACTATATGACGCGGCCCTTGCAGCAGGAGCAACGGGTGGAAAAATATCGGGTGCTGGAGGTGGAGGATTTATGTTTTTTTATTGCCCAAGTACCACTAAAAACAAGGTTGCCAGAGCCTTACAACAATATGGAGGAAATGTACAATCATTCAAACTAACACCACACGGCTTAACCACATGGACCATACGTTAATACTTCAAAAACGCATACAACAAAGTATTGATACCAAACAAGCAATACTCCAAAACGCACAACTGCTGGGCGTTACGGCGCAAGTAGCGCAACTTATAATAGATGCTTACAAAGCAGGCAACAAAGTGCTATGGTGTGGCAACGGCGGTAGTGCTGCCGATGCACAACACTTGGCAGCAGAGCTTTCGGGGCGTTTTTATTTTGATAGACCACCCCTTAACTCCGATGCTATGCACGTAAATACATCGTACCTCACGGCAGTAAGCAACGACTATGGATACGATGTTGTGTATAGCCGATTGATAAAAGCCATAGGCAACAAAGGAGATATACTTATAGGTATGAGCACCAGTGGCAATAGTGCCAATGTAATAAATGCTATGGCACAAGCACGCACGCAAGGCGTAATAACCGTAGCCATGACAGGCGAAACAGGCGGTAAAATGAAACCCGAAGCCGACTACCTTATAAACGTACCCAGCACCGACACCCCCCGCATACAAGAATGCCACATGCTACTTGGCCACACACTGTGCGAGTTGGTAGAAATGGCATTGTTTGGGAAGGAGTAGTTAAAAAAGATATACAAATGGAAGATACACTTAGTGTTGCAACACAAAAGTACAGCCTTTAATAATGAATCTCCTTGTTGATGTTAGACTTCTAGAGTTTAATTAGTGGTGCTGTTTCAAGTGTTTAGCTATCACAAAGAGTAAACGAAGTAATAGCGTATTGTTACTCACAGAAATTAGAACAAATGAGAGTTCAGTTTTACGTATCACTAACAACTAAATAACAAAAGACACAAACAATATGGATGAGCTATATTACTTAAACAAAAAAGGGTGTAGTATTTGATAATAACTAAATAGCTATACTCACCGTTAAGTAGCAAAAGTGCGCTACAGCAACCGCTACGTATTGAAAAATGGAAAACGGTGTTTTAAAATTTTAACTCAAACAATTACTCCTCCCACACCTTTTCACTTATTAATACAGTACCTTTAAATGCCGCTACAAGCGCATTATTTTGGTTAGTAATAGCAATGGTGTAAATAGCCAGTTTTCGAGTTTTACTTATTTCGGTTACTTGTGCGGTAAGTACATCATTTACTACACATTTGGCAGTATGTGATATAGAGGTTTCTATACTCAAGGCTTGTTGTCCGTAGGCATTAGCAGCAAACGCTAATGCACTATCTGCTAGCGAATAACTAATGCCACCATGTGCTATGCCAAAGCCATTGAGCATAGTTTCTTTTACGGTAAGTTGCAATGTGCAAGCACCCTCTTTAATTTCTATAACTTGTATGCCCAACCACTGGCTAAAATGGTCGTGTTGCATCATTTTGTTTACAATAGCAGTTGGAGTCATGGGCGTGCGTTTAGAATTAGGATTGTTTTTTAATGAGTTAATTATACTAAAATAAATGTGTAGATTTTTACTATTAAAGCACCAACACTCCATTTACCTCGCCTTTTTGTAAATAAATGAGTTTGCCTCGTATAGGCTTATTATATAGGTGTCGTAGCGCATCGGTGTAAGTAATTATTTGTTGCGAGTGGCTAGTGTTGGTTTCGCCTGTTTTAAAATCATACACCCATACTTCGTGCGTGCATTCTATTACTTTGTCGGGGCGCAGTACTTCGCCTAAGTGGGTAAGTAGGTTTTGCTCGTTGGTTATAGTTATGGGGTTATTTTTCCATTCGTCCACTGCGTTACTTTGCCATAGGTGTGTAATATCTTGCTGTAGTGTTTCGGCCACGTTAGCGGTAAGTTCTCCGTTAAGTTGTAGTTGAGCTAATAGCTTTGGTACATCAGTAATATCTTTCATTTGCGCTAGAATAGTATGCAGTACTATACCGTAATTTTTTTGGTCTAACTCTGTTACTGCTGTATTGATAAGCGTGTGTTTTTTACCTATGCTTAATTCGTTAAACCATATTTTTTCGTTCATACTTACGTCCAGCTTTTCGGTAGGTAGTGCATTATGCTTTTGTACAAATGGTTGTAGCGTGCCGTGTGTGTAACATTGCGTAGCTGCATCATAGCAAGTTGAGTTTTTTATAACCTTAGTTACTATTGCATTTATGGTTGCGCATTTATCATCATCAAGTTCTAAGGCTACCTCTTTGTTTTTTATTTTGCTTCCGCTAAGTACGTATAGCCTATGCACAGCACGTGTAAACGCCACATACAGCGTGTTTAACTCATCGGCCTGCAAACTTATAGCTTCGCTTATGTATAGGTTGTTAAGCACTGTAGGTTCTAATTTTTTATTAATGGTAACCAAGCCCATTGGCACATCAATGTTTAATGATGACGCATCAATAACTTCATTGCGTTTAAACTTATAATCAGCATTTATTTTAGGTATTATTACCACATCAAACTCCAATCCTTTTGATTTGTGTATGGTAAGCACCCTTACCGCATTGCCTGTATTTGCTTGGTTTATCGACTGTTTATAACCTTTGGCGTTCCAATATTCTATGTATTCGGCCCAGCTATCTTGGCCATCAATAGTACGCGCCCACACGTTATTCAAAAACGACAATACATAGTTGGGAGCACGTTCCATAAGTTTAAATTGCATTACTATATACTGCACGGCATCGTACAAACTTAGGGCTTGCAATGTTTTAAAATTAAGCTGTGGGTGTGTTACATTTATAACCGCGGCTATGGCTTGTTTACTTCGTAAACTCTGCATAGATTGTAAATACTGGTCTTGTGTGGTGTGTTGGTTATGATACAAATAATTAATTACAGAATGTGCTGCGGTATAATTTTGCAAATCGGTAATTAAGGCACATACATTAAGTACAAATTTTACGGTAGTGTTTTTGCCCAACCATAAGGCATCGTCGCTTAATACGTTTATATTATTTTCGGTTAAAAACTCAGCAATAGTTGCTCCATCTTTATTGCCACGTACTAGTATAGCTATGTCGCCAAGCGAATATCCATCGGCAATGCAGTTGTTTATTTGGTGCAATACGTACTCACACGCAAAGGCATCGTATTGTTCTACCCTATCATATTCTATTAATTGTACGCTTACATACCCGCCTGTATTATCTTCTTTAAATAATTGTGTGTGTTCTTCGTAATAGCTTGCTACCAAAGGGTTGAGGAGTTGTTTACTTTCCTCAAAAAAATAATTATTAAACTCTATTACCTCTCGTTTAGACCTAAAATTACTATTCAGTACACTGTTGGTAAAGTTGCGTTGCAATGTGTTTTTATACTCAGTAAATAGCACATTGTTTTCGTCCATAGTAATGTGTGGTAAGTTACTTATTAGCGATGCTTCGCCACCTCTAAAGCGATAAATAGATTGCTTGGCATCGCCCACCAATAAGTTACTATGCCCCTGCGCAAGGCTATTATCAAGCAATGGTAACAGGTTAATAAATTGCATGGTGGAAGTATCCTGAAACTCATCTATCAAAAAATGATTGTAGCGTTCGCCCAAGCGTTCGTATATAAATGGTGCGGGCTCTTGTGCCACCACTTGCGCTATGGTTGCATTAAATTCGGCAAGCAATGCAGTGTTGTTTTCCTCTTTATATTGTTGTACTAATTTATCTATTTCGGTAAGTAATATAAACGCATAAAAATTATCTAACACCAATTGTGTGAGTATAAATACGCTTTTGTTTTCGGTCATTACAGCATATAGTTCGGTCATCAAACTATTTAACTGTGGGGCTATACTATCTATACTTGCACCTACTTGTTTGGCATTGGTTTTAGCATACCAAGCGTTGTCGCTTATTGCTTTTTTTACACCTGCTTTATCCAAAAATTCATAGCTCGCTATCGTGTAACGTTCCGTAAGTAATTTGGCAACTTGCCCCATTGGTCCTTTACTGCCCGATGTAAAATCGGCAACCGTTAAACCTTGTAGCGCCATTAACGTTATTAGTTGTTTGGCTATGTTTTGTGTGTTGGTGGCTATAGTCGTAACTTCTTTTTTTAGCGCTTGTTGTTGGGTTAAATAATCGGTAAGAGTAACGTGTTGCGTAGTTTTTAGTTTATCAAAATGTTTTTCGTCAAACACTAATTTTCCTGCATTATATAAGGCTTCGTGCAGTTTATAATCTTTGTCGTTATCCAATTGGTACATTACATACTTTAATATCACGTCTGATAGTACACTATCTTCGCCCGCCTTTGATAGCAGTTCTTGTACCGCATATTGCAATGGTTCGTGCGTATCTACCGTAAGCTGAAAGTGCGCAGGCATACCCAAATCGCTTGCAAATGTGCGTATAACTTGCGTAGTAAATTTATCAATGGTCTTAATGCTTATATCGCTGTAATGGTGCAACATGTGCGTATATACACGTGCTGCTCGTACTTGTATGCTTTCGTTAGTTAGGTTTAGTTGTTTACTTATCAAATTCAACATTATAAACGCACTAGTGTTGCTTGTAGTATTATTGCACCACGCATTAAGCACGCTAAGCACGCGCTCACGCATTTCGCCGGCGGCCTTGTTGGTAAAGGTTATGGCTAATATACTACGGTAATAATCCTCACGCGGGTTGGTTACACACAAGCACAAATATTCTTTTACTAATGTAAATGTTTTGCCTGCTCCCGCCGATGATTTATATACTGTAAAGTTTTTGGGAATTGTTGTTATAGGTTCTGCTTGCATGTGTTGTGTGTTTTATACTAGTTTACCATTGTAATGTGGTGTAGTTGTTAAATAGTCTGTATGCTTGTTGCCAGAGTAAATCAGATAATTTTAAAATAAAAAACACAACCTCATTTTTTTAAATTACCTAATGCATTGCAATTCCTCCACTATGTTACCATTAATTAAATGGTTGGTTACTATTTTTTCTACATCGGCCAACTGCACGTTTTTATAAAACACACCCTCAGGATATACTACCACCATTGGGCCGTTGTCGCATAAATCTAAACACCCTGCTTTTTGCGCACGTATTTTTATGGGTAATTTAGCGTTTTTTATTTGTAGTTTAAACTCGCCAACTAAAGCTAGCCCTACACTTTCTCCACAACTTTTTTTGTAGCTATTGGGGCGTTCGTGTGTGCATATAAATAAGTGTTTTTCGTATATCATAGTAAGTTTGTATAAGTACCACTAACGCCCAACCTTATTAAGATTGGGCGTTTGACGTAGTGTGTTATTAAAATTAATGTATTACAATTATGCGTCTAATTCGCCTGCTATTACATTCATAGAACTCATAGTAAGTATGGCATCGCTTAGCATACTTCCTTTTATCATTTCGCCGTAGGCTTGGTAATATATAAAACAAGGGCGACGCATGTGCAGGCGGAATGGTGTGCGTCCGCCATCGCTTATCATATAATAACCTAACTCGCCGTTGCCCGCTTCTACGCTATAGTATATTTCGCCTTTAGGTATATTTACTTCGCCCATCACTATTTTAAAGTGATAAATTAAGGCTTCCATATTGTTATATACCTCTTCTTTGGCAGGTAATAAAAATTCGGGTACATTGCCCTGAAACTCACTAGTACCTAAGGCTTTAATTTTAGCTACAGCTTGTGTGATTATTTTCATAGACTCCCACATTTCGCCATCTCGCACCATAAATCTATCATATACATCGCCTTGCGTACCTAACGGAATATCAAAATCAAAATCTTCGTACGAGCTATATGGGTTCATTACACGCACATCATAATCTACACCTGCTGCACGTAAGTTAGGGCCCGAAAAACTGTACGCCAACGCACGTTCGGCACTTATAGCACCACAGCCTATGGTTCTATCCATAAATATACGATTGCGTGCCAATAAGCTGTTAAATTCATTAAGCGCTGCTGGATATTCAGCTAAAAAAGCGTCTATTAATTCCCAAGTTTTATCAGACCACTGGCGTTCAAAACCGCCAATGCGCCCTATATTGGTGGTTAATCGTGCACCACATATTGCTTCAAAAATATCGTAAATACGCTCACGCCATTGAAACAAGTATGTAAAACCAGTAAGCGCACCAGTGTCTACACCTATTATTGCGTTGCAAATAATATGGTCGGATATACGTGCCAATTCCATTACTATTACACGCATATATTGTACACGCTTAGGTATATCGGCATTAATAAATTTCTCTACTGTTAAATGCCAGCCTATGTTGTTGATGGGCGATGAGCAATAATTTAATCTATCGGTAATAGGTGTTATTTGGTTATAAGGCCTGTGCTCCGCTAGCTTTTCAAACGCACGGTGTATGTATCCAATAGTAGATTCCGACGACATAATAATTTCGCCGTCCATTTGTAATATGTTTTGAAATATACCATGCGTAGCAGGGTGTGTAGGCCCAAGGTTAAGCGTGGTATATTGTTTTTCTTGTTTAGGATTAGGTATATCCAGTATTTTTTCTGTTGCCATAATTGTTATTTTTTTTCTTCAAAAATAAGACAATATTTTAAGTTTAAATAGGTTTTCTTGCACTATAATTTTATACCTATTACAGTTACATCATCTACTTGGTCTAGCTTGCCTTTCCATGCCTCAAAGGCATTGTTTAGCACCATGTGTTGTAGGTTTATTGGTAAATGGCTATTTGCTACAAATAATTCTTTTAGTTTTTTAGTCATAAATTTTTTGCCTTTTTCTCCACCAAATTGGTCGGGGTAGCCGTCGGTAGTCATATACAAAGTATCGCCTTTGTTGGCTTCTACGCTGTGTAATATAAACGGTTGCATGTGTGGGTAATATGCCACAGGTTGCTTGTCGGTTTTATGTTCGGTAAGCTCTTGTGTTTGTCCGTTTACTATGTATAAGCTGTTTTGTGCGCCAGCATAGGTTATTATAAACCTACCCTCGGCATTAGGTTTTTTGGGTATAGAAAGCAAAGTCATATCCATACCATCTTTACCTCCTTTTTCGTCTCTCTTGGGATTTAGTGCCAATATAATTAACCTACGCAACTCCTCCAGTATGGCTTCGGGTGAGTATAACTGCTTAGAGTGAAAGCATTCGTTAAGCATATTAATACCTATCAAACTCATAAATGCACCAGGAATACCATGGCCAGTACTATCGGCACAGGCTATAAAAGTGCGGTCGGTAAGGTGCTGACACCAGTAAAAATCGCCACTTACAATATCTTTGGGTTTAAACAATACAAAATGTTGTGGCATGGCATCATTTAGTATTTCTTCGCTTGCCAAAAAGCCCTCTTGTAGGCGTTTGGCGTAGTTAATACTGTCGGTAATATTTCTATTTTTTTCTGCAATTATTATGTTTTGCTCGCCAATTTTAACACTCGCACGGCGTATGTTGTAATACGAGTACAACAAACTAAGTACAACAGCCGCAAGCAAGCTATATGCCCACCAAGTGCGCCAAAACGGTGGTTCTATTTCAAATGTATAGCTTAGCGGGGTGGAGTTCCATACGCCCTCGCCATTTTCGGCTTTTAACAAAAATTCATATTTGCCAAACGGCAGGTTGGCATACTCCACTTGCGTTTTTTGAGTTATAGGCAGCCATGTTTTGTCTAAGCCTTTTAGCATATACTGGTAGCGTACTTTTTGTGGTGTAGTGTGGCTTACGCCCACATAGTTAATCGTTAAATAATTTTTGTTGTATGGCAATGTTAAGTTTACTGGAATGCCATCGTTGCTTACGCTATCAACTTCCTCAACGGTTTTCCAGTTTACGGCACGGCTAAACATATCTACAGACCGTATGTGTAGTTTTGGTTCTGTTGTATTAGGCACATCATATTCTGGTTGGTAGAGCACTAAGCCATTTTGTGTACCTACGTATATGTGGTTAAGCTCATCTATATATATGGCTTTGTTCATACACTCAGTAATATCGTAGTGTTTTATAGTATAATTATTGTTTGTGGCAAATGTAATTTTATCTACTCCTTTTTGAAAACCTACCCAAAGCGCACCGTTGTTATCTATACCTAAAGAGCGTACGTCGTTACTTGTTAAATCGTTTTTTTCGGTTATTGCTGTAAATGTTTTGCCATCGTATTTATATATTCCTTCTCCACTGGCTAAAAATAGAGTACCCATTTTATTACCTGTTACTTGTTGTACAGGCTTTGTGGTGCAGCCGTCTTTATTGGTGTAGTGCTTTGTAACAGTTCCATTATAACTAAATAGCCCATCATCAGTACCTATCCAATAGGTATTGTTTTTATCTTGATAAATACTTCGGCATAATTTTACCTCAGCACTTATACCATTTAGTGGCACTATAGCATTATTAATAATAGTTGCTATGCCCCCTTCGGTAGCAACTATTATTTCATTTTTGGTGTTTATTAAAATATCGTTTACAACGTTATAAGATCTGTTTTTGTGAGATTTAACGGATGTTATTTTATTATTCAATAATGTGTGTAATCCAAATGTTGTTCCTATTAACAATTGATTATTGTACATTTTCAATACTGAAATATCACCATTACTATTCCAATTTTTACTTGTGTAATTTGTGGTTGTTTTATTGTTTAAAATGCTTAATCCTCCTATAGTGCCTATTAATAGATTGTTCTTATTATCAGTTAATATAGCTGTGATTTGGTTATCCACTATGCCTGATTGTTTGCTGTAAATTATCGTTTTTTCGCTACTATATTTGCTTAAACCATTACCACTACTACCTAACCATATATTATGCTCAACATCTTCATATATTTTCCATATTGCATCGTCTGTTAAACCATCTTTTTTTGTATAGAATTTGTATGTTTTACCATTGTATTTATACAATCCATTATCTGTTGCAATCCACAACTCATCACTGCTATTTTTAAACAGATAGTTATGTGGGCTTATAAAATTTTTATTGATAGAGATATATTGTTTTTCAATTTTTAGATTGTTATACTTAAATAAAAAATTAGTACACCCTAAATACATTGCACCATTATATTCTACTATAGAATATATTTCAGCCTCTAATCCGCTGTTATCAGGTGTAAAGTTTTGAACTTTATTATTTACTTTAAACGCCCCATTACCTAGTGTACCATACCACAATGTAAATTTATCTTCTACGGCTATACAAAACACATTAGCAGTGTCTAATGCAGGGTGTATTTTTAATGGTGTAATAATATTGTTTGCAAACAAACAAACGCCTCTTGCCGTAGCTAATAAGTATCCTTTGGCAGTAGCATGTATTGCAAATATACGGTTTTGTGTTAAGCCTTGCGCTGTTGTATAATTAGTAAACTTACCTGCTTTGTAAACAGATAATCCATTATTAGTACCAATGAGCATAGTACCATCATTACCTTTTTTTATATCATAAATTACATTGTCTGCTAAACCATCTTTGTCTGTAAAATACGTAAAATGTTTACTGTCAAATAAGGTAATGCCACCACCACTTGTACCCAACCATAATACTTTATTATCATCTTGGCAAATAGCCAAAACTTGTTCTTGGCTTAATCCATTTTCGGTACTGTAATTGGTAAAACGCACTTGTTGCGCAATGCTTAGGTTAGCGTTGCGCAACAAAATGATACTTACAAGAATAATGGAATTAAAACGAATCACTAATAGAGTTTTATTGTTGAACTATTTTTACACGTTGTGTACCGTTAGGTGTAGTTATGTGTACTGTGTATATTCCTGAAGTTAAGCCTAGTGCTAAAGCATTAATCGTTACACTATGTTCGCCTTGTACTTGTGTGCCTTGTGGTAAATAAGCTACACGTTGTCCTAACATATTAGTTACAATAAGTTCTACTTTAGTATCTTGCGCTATGTTGTAATGCAGTGTGGTTGTAAAATTAAAGGGGTTAGGATTAACCTTTACCGTATTTATACTATTAATACTTCTATCGCTTACTGATGAAACAAAGGTTGCGCAAACACTCTTATTTACTTTGCTAGAATCTACAGTAAATACAAATCCACTTCCTTTGCTGTTCCCACTTACCGTAAATGGACAGGTATCGCTTGGTAAACCAGGCATGTCCACTATTAAAAAATAATCGCCATTGGCTAAGTTAGTAATTTTAAAAGCACCTTGGTTACTTGTAACTGCCATGCGTGCATTAGCACCACCAGGACGTTTACATGCACGTATACCAACACCTGGTACAGGTTTGTTAGTTGCTAATGTGCCTTTATTTCCGCCTATTACACGTGCATTATCGTAATAGTTAGAAAGAAAATGGCCATCAACACTATTGGTACCTGTTGTGTCGTCTTGGTATTGTAAGTGTATGTTTACGGTTAAAGTATCCTTATACAAAGGGTTTGAATTAAAAGCTGCTTTTGTATCCATAATTTTAGCCCTTTCCCAACTTGTGCTATCGCCATAGTAGGTAATGAAAGCGAGTGGGTACATAGCAGAATCGGGGCGTATAGCTATTTGGTATTTGCCAAACGGTATGCTATCAAACAAAAACTCTCCAGCATTTGTAAGTAAAGTAGTGTCTAATATATCATTTTTTTTAAAATTAGAACCTCCACGGTACAAGTACACTACACCATTGGTTACGGGTGTAGTTTCTGTATTATCTGTAAAAGCTTTACCACCTATTTTACCTATATCAACAGGTTCAGTAATGTATGAGTTGTGTAGGTACCCATTTGCATCTGTACGTATATACATTAAATAAGGCGTACCCGTTGGGTTGTTTTTCATAAAAAAATAATCGTAAGATGTATCCTTAGGAAGACTAAAATTATTATAAAATGGACCTAATTTAACTTTAAGTTCAACAGTTCGTATTACTAAAACTTTAGCTACCAATACATCGGTATATATTTTTCCTCCTGGTAATTTAAGCGTTCCCCAGCCGTGTGGCGTAAATTCTTTAGTCGATTGTCCTTTAATATACACGGAATCGTACACTATATTATTATATACAAATGAAGCCTTACTGCCTTTAAATTCAGCGGTATCATTTATAGTACCACTTAACATAGATGGGTTTTTAGGTACAAACAACTCTGGCTTACTAAAGTAAATAGGCATGTTAAGTTCTTGTCGTATATTATATGCCCCTACTAAATATACACCATTAGTATCAATACGCACAAAATTATAAGAAGAGTCTAATATATCTGTTACATTAGTGTTTTGACGCGGTGCGGTAATAAAAAAGGTGTGAGTAGGCCTCATGTTCCTTGTTAAACCTTGCGTATTAAACAATGAATAATATGTATTAGTATTAGCCCAAGCGGTAACCGTAGCATTTGAGTCGTTTTTAGAAGGATTAAAAATGGTGGAGTAATCCCATGTTTGTGGCATAATGCTGCTCCCTTGCGGGGCACCATTTGCTGCCTGTGTATTATTCCATATTTGTTTATAAGTTATACCAGGTACAGGAAAAAACTTTAAATCTATAGTTGGGCTATTGTTTTGCGCGTTGGCAAACAAGGTTGTTGTAAATAATACTAAAGTGTATATTTTTTTCATAGTGTGTGTTTTTATCAGTTAATAGCTTATTAATAACAAACGAATATACACAATTTAGTTTGTAAAACAACTTTTAATAAAAAACTATACAATAGATTCAAGCTTAATAAAATAATACTGCCCTACACTATTCTTCGGCTTCAGTTCCATTATTCTTAGCAATAATAAAATTATAATAAATTAATTTGTTCATCTAAAACATATTTACAACTGAGATTACTCGGTTTTCTTTTTACCTTTTATTTTTGCGCTTACGCCGTTACCGTCTATTTTTAGGTTTATTTCTTGGGCATTTATGTTTATATTTTTTTCGTTTTTGGTGTTGTTACTTTCGTCGTCTGCACGTTTGCCATTTATGTACACACCGTTTTTGCTTACGCTCATATTTATGTCATTTGTGGTATCGTTTTCTGCATCTACATCGTTGCTTAGTTTATCTAAACATACCAAACCTTCCGTTTGCATTTGCCATGTGTGGTTAACCATATCGCCATCGTATGTATTGCTTAGGTTGTCTATGTCATCTAATAGGTTAGCTACAGTAGCATCAATAAATATTTTTTGCCCCACTGGTAAGTACACTTTTACGGTTAGTTTTTGGTTGCGCCATTTGTTTAAATTAGTTACATCAAACAATTTATCAATAGTAACTACACTGTCTGTTAATTGCAGGTTGTACGTTATTTGATTAGCCAAACCCGCAGCTATTTTTTTGGTGCTTGCGTTGGCTTGTTTAGTTATAATTATGTAAGCGCTATCGGTAGTACTTTTAATTATTTTTAGGCTGGGTACACCTTGCTGGTTAATTTTGCCCTCGTTGGCATTGTTAAATAATACTGAACCAAATACTATGTTTAATTTTTCGTCCTCATTGTCTTCTTCATCATTTGTACTTGGTGTAGCTTTTAGTACAATAGTTTTGTTTTTACTAGCGGTAAGTATTATACTATTTTTTAATGTTGATTTAGTTGCAAATACTCTGTTTATGCGATTAAACGAAATTATACACAACACTATACCTACTATCCACAATACGCTTGCGGTACGTGTAAAATATTTGTTGCGAGCTACTCCCAACAATATACGTATTCCGTTGTATATCATAATTATTAAAGGTACGCCAAGTACGAGTAACAGTGCAACTTCGGCTAAGTAAGCGTGTGCTTCGCTATCAAAAAAGTTAGATAACCTAAATACATTGGGCCAGTACTGCGTTCCGTTTTCGGTTATGTTGATAATGGCATCGCTTCCGAATAAAAACTGCAACAATATAAGTAATAATATTACACCTATAAATGCCGCTATTACTGCAATAATAGTTCCTGCAATTTTGAACAATGTGGTAAGTATGCGTATAACATTATCGGCTATGCCACGAGTAGCTTCGGTTAAATGTGCGCCAAAATTATTGGATTTGAATTTAGTGTTTACACTTTCAAATTCGTTTTTAATTGTTTTTTCAATGTTAGCGATGGTTACAGGCTCGCCGTACATTTGTAGTTTTTCGGCAGATGTACGTGCTTCGGGTATAATAATCCATAATATTAAATACACCAAAAAGCCGGCACCAAAAGTAAAAAACGCAATAACAAAGGCGAGACGCATAAACAATGGGTCGTAGCCCAAGTAGTTAGAAGCACCTGCGCACACACCACCTAATATACGCTTATCCGTATCTCGGTATATGCGCTTAGCTATTGGTGTTATTGGGTTTTCGGGGGCTTGTTGTTGGGTTTTAGTAGTATCAGCGAATGCGTCGTCTTCGTTAAAATTTTCGGGGCTACCCATTGTTTGCATTACTTCTTCTACATCTATTATGGTAATGTTTTGTTTGGTAATGTTAGTGTGTTTTTGAAACATTTCGGCAATACGTATTTCAATATCCGTCATTACTTCATCGCCACTTGCTTGGGTTGCAAAATGTTTTTTTAATGTTTGTAAGTAATTATTAAGTAAGGGGTACGCATTTTCATCAATATGAAATACCATTCCTCCAAGGTTAATATCTGTAGTGCGATTCATGATTTTTGGGGTGTTTAAAATATTAGTTAGCTAATTTGTTTACTGCGGTTGATAGTTCTTTCCAAGTAGTGCCTAATGCGGCATGAAACTTTTTGCCTTCGGTGGTTAGTTTGTAATATTTACGTGGCGGTCCCATGGTGGACTCTTCCCAACGATAGGTAAGATAGTCGTCGTTTTTGAGGCGAGTAAGTAGTGGATATATTGTACCCTCTACTACTATTAATTTTGCCTCTTTAAGTTGTTCCAAAATTTCCGACGGATACGATTCGCCGTGCTTGTGTAGTATGGCCAAAATGCAGTATTCTAATATACCCTTGCGCATTTGTTGCCGTGTGTTTTCTATATCCATAATTGTAGTTGTTGTTAATTAAATGCTAAGTACTGAACTATTTATAGCACAAATGTATGTATAGTTTGCTACTGTGCAACACAAAGTACTATTTATTTTAAATATTGTTTGATTTTCAATGTTTTAAAATAAAAATAGAATTGTAACGTTTGAAAAATGATGTAAAAATAAATTACTTGTGTTTTTTAGTAGGCGGAATAGGCAGTGTAGCACTATATGCACTTACGCTACAGTTTGTGTTTTGCGTGCCGCTATACTTATAGCTAATGGCTTAGTTAGCTTTATAATAGGGGTGTTGTGCGGTTTGCTATAATCCAAAAACTATATTAACCGACATGTGGTATTGCTTGTAAGTACTGGTTTTTTGTGGTGGTTTAAGTTCTTTTTCTATATTTAGTAACGATAATAATTTGCTAATTACAAGCATATATTTTATGCTTTTGTTTGCCAATATTGCGCTTAATCTCGTTGTGTGTTTTGTAGCCGAAGTACTCGGCTTTATTCTTGCTAAAAGAATATAAAAACCGCACACGGTTTTGATGCGTATATAAAAAATATTAGTTAATTTTATACAAACAATAAAGAACCACATTAGTCATGAAAACCACCTACATTACACTTACCGCGGTATTATCACTAAGCACTATACTAAGTAGCTGCACACAAGCACAAACAAACAAATCAACTAAAACGATGACTAACGAAAACACTACCCCAAAATTAACAAAAACCGATGCAGAATGGGCTAAGCAACTAACCCCAGAACAGTATGATGTATTGCGCAACAAAGGTACCGAGCGTGCTTTTACAGGTAAATATACTGATACTAAAGATAAGGGAATATACTGCTGCGCAGGTTGTGGTGCAGAACTGTTTACTGACACTCAAAAATTTGATTCGCACTGCGGATGGCCAAGTTTTGATGAAGAGTTAGGAAAAGGCGAAAAAATAAAAAAAATAACTGATTACAGCCATGGTATGACACGTACCGAAATAGTGTGTGCAAAGTGCGGCGGGCATTTAGGACACTTATTTGACGACGGTCCATCATTAACCAAAAAAAGATATTGTGTAAACAGCGCTTCGCTTAATCTTATCAAGAAATAAAATTTGCGAAGCACAACTGTATTTTTTAACACACTTATATTAGGTGTATTTGTTGCTATATATACGCCAAGTACTGCGCAAATAGCCATAGGTGCAAAAATACACAGAGGTTTTATATTTAGTCACACGCCTTATATTTCGGGCTTAGTACAATCGCATTTTAATATTTACGAGCTTACATTTAGTAAGATGCCCAATGGTAAAAAATATTGGCACAACCAATATCCTATGGCCTACTGGGGCGTGTCGTTCATCAATAGTAATTTGGGATATCCTAAAGTATTGGGCAATGTTTATGGGGTATTACCTCATTTTAATTTTCCTATTTTACATTGCAAAAAATATTTACTTAAATTTCAGTTAGGCACAGGCATTGGTTATTTTACTAAAATATTTAGCCGCACAAGCAATTACAAAAACTTGGCTATAGGATCGCACGTTTCTATAAATATGCGTGGCATGTTTGAAAGTAAATTTATCATAACTCCACATTGGCAAGTAGTTTCGAGTGTGGGTATAAATCATTTTAGTAACGCAGCACTTAAAACACCTAACTATGGTTTAAATGTTTTAAGTGCTATGATAGGCGTTAATTATACATTTAACAAAAGTAAGGATACTAATAACTTTATACATAAAAACACTACTGCCGATGCCCTATCAAACAAATGGTACACAACTGCTATTGTAAGCGCAGCGCGTAAGCAAAACAGCCCACCAGGCGGAAAAAACTATTATGTAGCTGCATTACAACTAAGCGTGTGTAAACAAATTACCCACAAATACCGCTTAGGCGCTGGGCTGGAGTACAACTACAACAGAGCATTGCAACGAGAAGTAAATGCTGCCGATTTTACATCGCTATCGCGGATAATGGTAGGTGTACACAACGAGTTTTTAATACACAGATTAAGCATAGTATCTGTAACTGGTGTAAACCTATATAGCAAAGCAAAGAGCGATGGTTTTATAATGAACCGCTTGGGCTTACGCTACTATTTTAAAAACAAATTAATAGCTAACGTGTCGTTAAAAACATATTTGGGACAGGCTGATTTTTTTGATGTAGGTGTAGGTTATACTTTTTAAGGTAGGTTGATTCGTGGCTCAAACTACTATCATTCACCTTAATGTAAATACTCCACCAATACATCGTAAAAAGCCTGTGGTTGCTCAGCATGTAGCCAGTGCCCCGCATTGGCAACGGTTATTAATTCTGCTTGTGGAAATTTATCTAGCAGCATGTCCCAATCGGCATCAAGTATATAATTACTATTACCCCCACGTATAAATAATGTAGGCTGGTTATATACTTTATTAACCAAACTTTCTTTGCCAACCTCCATAATATTGTTAGTAATAATAGCGAGATTAAAACGCCATTGCAATATATTTAATTCGTTCCAGTATAAATTTTTAAGTAAAAATTGTCGAGTGCCAACATCGGTAATGCGCTGCGTAAGTATAGTTTCCACATCTTTGCGTGTAGTAGTAGCGGTAAACTCGCAACTACGCAATGCTTCTAATATACTGCCATGATGTACTGGATACTGCTTTGGTCCTATATCGGCAATTATTAATTTATGTAGTAAATAAGGATGTTCGTATGCTAACTCCATAGCAACCTTACCGCCCATACTATGCCCAAGCACGTGCGTACGTTGTATACCTAATGTTTGCGTAAGTGTATATACATCATTAGCCATTATGGTGTAGTTCCACTCTGTGCTTTGTGGCGACATGCCATGGTTGCGCAAGTCTATCAACACTACATAAAAACCGGCATCGGCTATTTTTTTGCCTAAGGTTTGCCAGTTATCACTTTGCCCAAACAAGCCGTGAAGTATAAGTAATGCAGGATTAGTAGAGAGGCCATGTGTGCGATAAAACAAGTTCATGAGTGTAGGTTTTAATGTAGAATTAATAGAACAAAACTAATATCAAATAATTACTTTTACACACATGTACAATACATTAGGAAATAAAATTACACTAAGCACCTTTGGCGAGAGTCATGGACTGGCTATTGGTGGAGTGTTGGACGGTTATCCGAGCAACGTAATTATTGATTTGGACTACGTGCAAGCGCAACTTAACAAACGTAAACCTGGACAATCCAGCATAAGTACACCACGCAAAGAAGACGATGTAGTGGAGTTTTTATCGGGTATATTTGAAGGTAAAAGCACAGGTGCTCCTATTGGTTTTATCATTCGAAATAACAATCAAAATTCCGCAGAGTATAATGCTTTAAAAAACGTATATCGTCCCTCACATGCGGATTATACTTACACACAAAAATACCAACACCGCGACCATAGAGGAGGCGGACGTAGTAGTAATAGAGAGAGTGCCAACTGGGTAGTAGCAGGTGCCTTATGCCAATTATTGCTAAATATACACGATATAAAAATACAAGCTTTTGTATCAGTCATTGGTACAGTAAAATACGAAAATGAAATGTGGTACAACACTTGTATTACTGAACAAAGTATAGAAGCTACACCTGTGCGCTGCCCTGATACTGACACTTGCACAGCTATGATTAATTTAATAAACGAGTGTAAAGCACAAGGCAATACTGTAGGTGGAGTTATTAACTGTACTATAAAAAACGTACCAGTGGGCTTAGGTAATCCAGTATTTATGAAACTACAAGCACAGCTTGCACACGCTATGCTTAGTATAAATGCTACCAAAGGTTTTGAGTATGGTAGTGGCTTTAATAGTGCCGAAATGCTAGGCGCTACACACAATGATGCGTTTACTATTAATGATAATAAAGTGACTACCACTACCAATAATTCGGGCGGAATACAAGGTGGTATAAGTAATGGAGAAACTATTTATTTTAGAGTTGCGTTTAAACCTGTAGCATCAATAGCGAGTACGCAACATACAATTACTACTAACAATGAACAAGTAGAGTTAAACATAAAAGGCCGTCACGACCCTTGCGTAGTGCCACGAGCAGTGCCTATAGTAGAGGCATTAGCAGCTATTGTTATAGCTAATAATTTGTAGTGTTAATAGGCTTTAGCCATTGTCTATAATCTTATATCTATTGTCTAATATCTGAAATTTATTATCTTACATCTGTTGTCTCCAAAC
This sequence comes from Bacteroidia bacterium, assembly GCA_014376525.1. GTDB lineage: Bacteria > Bacteroidota > Bacteroidia > UBA4408 > UBA4408 > JACMRI01. The sequence goes on from JACMRI010000061.1 coordinate 42,028, forward strand.
TAACTATTGCAATGAGTAAAAATAACAACAAACAAAACGTAGTGTATAGCACCAATCCTAATTTTAGCTTTGAAAACAACGACAATGATGCACAAGAGACACTAGCCTCTAACCAACAACAATTAAAACTATTTTTGGACCGTAAGGGTGGTGGTAAATTAGTAACTCGCATTAACGGTTTTGTAGGTACAACAACCGACTTGGAAACATTGGGTAAAATTCTCAAAGCCAAATGTGGCGTGGGTGGAGCTACCAAAGATGGCGAAATACTACTACAAGGCGATCATAGAGATAAAGTACTTACTTTGCTCTTAAGTCTTAATTACAAAGCAAAAAAAGCAGGTGGATAATTGTATTAATTAAATAGTTTAAAGTTATTACCCAAAACACATTTACGCCTTGATTGCAGAGTAGTAAATGTAATTTAGTTAAGGATTAAATTACTCTTTTGTAATTGGTTAGTGTCTTGCAGTTATCTGTTTTTATTACATATTATTTGCCCATTCATTTTTCTTGTAGGTATTATTGACTATGTACTTTGCTCAAAAATAAGTGGCAGTTTCATAAAAAATTGTTGTGAATTATCCTCAAAAAACAATTTTACGATGTTGTTTTTTAGCACCCCAAAACTTACGTTACAGTTTGTTTTGTATTTTCGTTTTTTGTTAATTGTTTGTAGATGTTTTTTTTACAAACTGTGTAAGCTAACAACAATAAGACTTGCGTAAATTTTTTGCTAAATGCAAACTACACTATATTTACTAAACGGCTTTTATTTTAATTTATTTTTTTTATACCACACTGCGTATTTATAACTCAACGCAAATAATATAAATGTTTTTAACAAACTATAGTGTAAAGTTGTTCGTCGTAAAAAGTTGGTTAATAAATCAGTCTCTCTCGAAAATAATTTAATCGTAGCAAACATTAAATATTTAGTTGTTTGTTATTGAGTATAAACACTATTTTTACTTTAATAATTTGTAAAAATTTACCACCATGAAAAAAATAATATTAGCTGTAACTACAATAGTAATAGCACTTGCAGCACAGGCGCAAACGCCTAACAAAAACGTAACATTAGGTAGTCATCTTACCTATCCTGCCACCAGTTCCGATTTGTCTAATATCTCAGGCATTGCTGATAGCTTGGGCAACGAATACGCATTAGTAGGTTGGGAGCAAGGAGTAGAAATTGTAAATGTAACTAATCCTGCATCGCCAATACGCGATACTAATATTGTGGGACCTGTAAGTATATGGAGAGAAATTAAGGTGTACAAAAAATATGCTTATGTAACCACCGAAGGAGGAAGTGGTTTGCAAATTATAGATTTGTCTCTACTTCCCAACTATCGCGGCATTCGTAGTAAATCTATACAACCATTTATAACTATTCCTGCTGGCAATTCTGGTGTTTTAAACACAATACATTCATTGCACATAGATACTGCCAAGGGCAACTTATACTTATATGGTAGCAATGTGGGTAATCAGGGAGCTTTGGTATTTAACCTTACTGACCCCTGGAATCCTTCATACATAGGCAGTTTTAACAATAATTATATACACGACGGCTATGTAGATAACGATACATTGTATTCATGCCATATATACAATGGCTACTTTTCTATAGTAAATATGACCAATAAAAACAATCCAATAGTTTTATCTACGCAAAGCACACCTAACAATTTTACTCATAACTCTTGGCCATCAGTAAATAAAAAATTTCTGTTTACTACCGATGAGGTTGATAATTCTTACCTTACTGCCTATGATATTAGTAATGTAACACAGCCTGTAGAAGTAGATCGTATACAATCTCAAAATGCTGGAGCGCAAGCAATAGGGCACAACACACACATACTTAACGATTATGCAATAACATCGTGGTATAAAGATGGTGTACTAATAACAGACGTGCATCGTCCACAAAACATGGTAAACGTAGGTTGGTATGATACCTCGCCATTGCAAGGCGGAAACTTTGATGGTGCTTGGGGAGTATATCCATTTTTGCCAAGCGGTAACTTATTAGTTAGTGATATTAGTCAAGGTTTGTTTGTGCTCACACCTACTTATAAGCGAGCAAGTTATCTTGAAGGTACTATTACAGATAGCACTTGTGGCACATTGCTTAATGGTGTTACTATTACTGCTACTAAAGGTACAACAACATTTACTACAATTACCGATGCCAATGGCGATTATAAAACGGGCACAGTAGATAGTGGAAGCTATACCGTATCTATTACAAAAAGTGGATTTGCTACACATATTATATATAATGTTAGTCTTGCACCTGGCGTAGTTACTATTATTAATAATGCATTATTAAGTAATGGTAGCTTTACTTATGTAGCTAATGTAAACGATTCATTAGCCTTAACACCATTAACTAACGCTAACGTAATAGTTATAGATACAGCTAACGCTAGTCTTTGGAGTAGTCCTACAAGTACACTTACTAATGGTAGTGGTACAGCTACCATTAGTTGTTTGAATAACGGAACTTATAATCTATATGCGGGTAAATGGCAATATAAAACTACTTGCTTTATTAACAATACATTAAACATGAGTACATCTGCCACACAGTTTAATTTACCAAAAAAATATTATGATGATTTTTTGTTTAATAATAACTGGACAGTAGCTGCAACGGCAATATCAGGAGCTTGGGAACGTGCTATACCTGAAGGAACATTAAATAGTGGAACTAAAAGTAACCCAAATGTAGACGCAGCTACAGATTGCGGAGGCTTTGCATTTGTAACAGGTAATGCACCAGGGGCTGCAGGTGCCGATGATGTAGATGATGGTTATACTATACTAACATCTCCTATTATGGATTTAAGTAGTTATACAACAGGTGCTAAGTTAACCTACGAGCGTTGGTTTTATAATGCTGGTGGGAGTAGTGCAGTTAATGATACGTTAGAAATAAGTATAACCAATGGTACACAAACCGTAGTGTTAGAAAAAGTATATCAGGGAAATGTAATACAAAGCCGATGGAATGCTAAAACGATAATCAATCTTCAAAACAAGATTTCGTTTACTACAACGATGCAATTAATAGTTAAAGCACAAGATTATGCACCAGGACACATAATGGAAGCGGGTTTTGATAAAATGGAAATAATACCAACAGGCATTGTAAGCATTAATAAACTTGCAAACGCGCAGGCAAACATTAGTCCTAATCCGTGTAACGATGTATGTACAATAAGCGGTGCAACCAAAATAAGTGAAGTGCAAATTTTAGATTTATCAGGCAAAATTGTAAGTATTAAATTAGTAAACGCAAACCAAGTTACTATTAACTTACAAGAGATGCAAGCAGGTATTTACATAGTAAAAACTATGTATGATAATGGAGAGCAAAGCAACCAAAAGTTAGTAAAAACTAATTAAATATAGGTTTTCTGCCATTCACAATACTCTATTACCTTTGTGCCAAAATTTACAAACTATTATTATGGAAAAAAAAGTTCGTTTGCGTTATGCACCAAGTCCTACAGGGCCACAACACATGGGCGGTATACGTACTGCACTATTTAGTTATTTATATGCCAAGCGTCATGGTGGCGATTTTATTTTGCGTAGCGAAGATACCGACCAAACACGTTTTGTACCAGGTGCTGAGGAGTATATAATAGAAAGCCTTGCATGGTGCGGTATTAAGGTAGACGAAGGCGTAATAGCTGGTGGGCCTTATGCACCTTACCGCCAAAGCGAACGCAAAGAATTAGGAATATATAAAAAATATGCCAAACAACTTATAGCAAGCGGACACGCTTATTATGCGTTTGACACTCCTGCTGAGTTAGACGAAATGCGCGCCCGATTAGAAGCCGCCAAAGTAATTGCTCCTCAGTATAACTCTACGGTGCGTATGAATATGAAAAATTCATTAACACTATCGGAAGATGAAGTAAATGCAAAACTTGCAGCCAACGAACCCTATGTAGTGCGCTTAAAAGTACCCCGAAACGAAGAAATACGTTTTAGTGATATTATACGTGGTTGGGTAGTAGTAAATTCATCAACCATTGATGATAAAGTACTACTTAAAAGCGATGGTATGCCTACTTATCATTTGGCACATATTGTTGATGATATTGAAATGAAAATAACACACGCAGTACGTGGCGAAGAATGGTTGCCGAGCGCACCCGCACACATATTAGTGTATCGTTATTTGGGTTTAGAAAACGAAATGCCCCTATATGCACATTTACCATTATTACTAAGCCCCGACGGCAAAGGAAAATTAAGCAAACGAGATGGCGACCGCTTAGGTTTTCCTACATTTCCACTCAACTGGACTGACCCTAAAACAGGCGAAACATCGAGCGGATACCGCGAGCAAGGTTACTTCCCCGAAGCGTTCGTAAATATGCTTGCGCTTATGGGTTGGAATCCTGGAGATAATACTGAAATAATGAATTTGGAAGAACTAACCAGTAAATTTAGTTTTGAAAAAGTGAGTAAATCAGGAGCTAAATTTGACCCTAAAAAAGCAGTATGGTTTAATCAGCAATATTTGCGCATGCAAACCAACGAAGCATTAGCATTGATATTTGAAAAACAATTATCACAGCATAACATTACTGCTCCACACGAATTTGTGATAGCCGTATGTAATTTAATAAAAGAAAAAGTAAACTTTCCACAAGAATTTTGGAGTATAGGCAGCTACTATTTTATAGCACCTACTGAGTTTGACCAAACTGTAATAGCCAAACGTTGGAACACTACCACCAAAGACTATTTGCAAGCATTAGCAGTTGCTTACCAAGCACTACTTGTATTTGATGCAACATCAACCGAGCAAACATTTAAAGATGTAGCAGAAGCCCAAGGGCTTAAAACAAGCGATGTACAACAAATGTTACGTGTAGCTACTACAGGGGCGGGAGGAGGCCCATCGTTGTTCGAAACCTTTAATTTATTAGGCAAAACCGAAATTGTAAACCGTATAAATACAGCTTGCGCTACGTTTGCATTAACACAATAATTAATAACTGATGAGTAGCATACATATACAAGGCATGCGCTTTAGGGCGTACCATGGTTGCATAGCCGAAGAGGCATTGTCGGGTACCGATTTTGAAGTGTCGGTACTTGCACACATGCCTATGGTTAAAGCCGCTTCTACTGATAATTTGCACGATGCACTTGATTACTGCGCTGTATATGAACTAGTAAAAGAAGAAATAAACATACCAAGCAAACTAATAGAACACGTGGCCGGACGCATTTATAACCGAATGAAACAATTTGATTATATAACTGAATGCCACGTGCAAGTAAGCAAGCTAAACCCGCCTGTAAATGGCTATATTACACAAAGTACAGTAGTGTATAATGGAGAGTAATTATATTTTTTATTAATACTATACAATTAAGGCTGCTTATTTAACGGGCGGTATAATGAGAAATAACAAAATTGCATTGATAAATATTTTTTATTAATAAGTGAGTTTACTTTTTTAAATTAAGCAAGTGTCCCATTTTTTCCTTTTTGGTAAATAAGTATTTTTCGTTGTGTGGGTTACTTTCTATTTCAATGGCAATAGTTTGTGTTATGGTTAAACCATAGCCTATAAGTCCTGCACGCTTTTTGGGATTGTTGCTTAGTAATTTTATTTTACTTACGCCCAACTCTCTTAGTATTTGCGCACCTATTCCGTAGTCGCGTTCGTCCATTTTAAACCCTAGTTTTATGTTAGCATCAACCGTATCGTATCCTTGCTCTTGCAGTTCGTATGCTTTTAGTTTATTCATTAAACCTATGCCCCTTCCTTCTTGATTCATATACAATATTACACCTTGTCCAGCTTGGCTTACTGCACGCATAGCAGCATGTAGTTGTGGGCCACAGTCGCAACGGCACGAGCCAAACACATCGCCCGTTACGCACGATGAATGTACGCGCACAAGTACTTCATCGTCAGCGTTCCATTCGCCTTTTATTAGTGCCAAGTGTTCGCCGTTGTTGAGCATTTCTTTAAATCCAATTAGTTTAAAATCGCCAAACTCAGTAGGCATATCTACCGTAACTATGCGTTGTACAAGGCTTTCGGTTTGTATGCGGTAGGCTATTAAATCTTTTATAGAAATTATTTTTAGGTTAAATTTTTTAGCTACAATTAACAAATCGGGTAGGCGAGCCATAGTACCATCATCGTTCATTATTTCTACTATTACGCCTGACGGATCTAAGCCAGCAAGGCGTGCCAAATCGGTAGCGGCTTCGGTGTGTCCTGCACGTCGCAGCACTCCCTCTTTGCGGGCACGTAGTGGGAATATATGACCAGGTTTACCAAGCTCTTCGGGGCGAGTGTCGGGGTTTACCAAAGCAAGTATTGTTTTAGCTCTATCCTGTGCAGATATACCAGTGGTACAGCCCTGCCCTATCAAATCTACCGATACCGTAAATGGTGTTTCGTAAGCGGCGCTATTGGCAGTAACCATAAGGTTTAAGCCCAGTTTATCACAACGGTCTTCCAGTATAGGTGCACATATTAAGCCACGCCCTTCCTTTGCCATAAAATTAATTATTTCGGGCGTTACGGTTTGTGCAGCACACAAAAAATCGCCTTCGTTTTCACGGTCTTCATCATCTACAACAATAATTACTTTTCCGTTTTTTATGTCTTCAATAGCTTCGGGTATAGTATTAAGTACGCTCATGGTTAGGTGTAAATTTTGGTAAAATAGTTTAATTAATTTAAGTACAAATAATGCGTTCCAGTTGTTTACAATTATTATCCCAATCAAAGTTTTTTATAACAAAAGCATTGCCAGTAGTGGCTATTCTGTTGGCTAGTTCGGGGTTTTCTAGTAAGCTAAAAATATGTTGCGCATACTCTTTGGGGCTGTTGCCTATAAGTATAGATTCGTTATGTGTAGCCATTAGCGCATTGTTTGCCAATGATGAGGTAATGCAAGGTATGTGCATACTCATGGCTTCTAATAATTTGTTTTGCAAGCCAGTGCCAATATTCATAGGAGCAATAAATATGCGCGACGATGCATAACACAAACGCAAATCTTCTACCCAACCTGTTATGGTTACATTGGCTGATGCCAAGCGTTTAACAGATGGAGCGGGGTTGTGTCCAGCAATGGTTAAAGTTATATTAGGATATTTTGTTTGTAACAAGGGCATTATTTTTTCCACCAAAAACACAGCACTATCTACGTTTGGTGGGTAACTCATATTGCCTGTAAATAATAAATCTATACTTTTAGTAGTGTCTATTTTCTTAAAATATTGAGTGTCTACACCATTGGCAACTATGTTTATTCGTTCTTTAAACGGGTGATTAATAAGATCTTTATCTTGTTGTGATATAATTACTTTTTGTTCAAAGTAGTCAAATATTTTGCGCTCGTATCGCTTTAAGCGCAGGTATTCTAATTTAAAAACAGGACGCAAAAAAACATTTTCTTTTTCAATACGGCGTTCCATACCCTTACTTAACACGTCCATATAATCGAGTGTTTTATTGGCTTTGGTGTAGTGTTTTAAGTATTCGGAAGTGCGTATAAGTTGGCAAAAAACTTTATCGGGGTTGTGCTTGTAAAGCAAGGCATTAATTTTTAGTTGCGCATAGCGTGAGTAAAAATAGCCAACCTGTATAGGTTTGGTACTAAACACGGCTTTTAACACCTGATAAATAATGCCGTATTTGGGTAAATTTATAATATGTATTGAGGAGCAATATTTATTTAATTCGTCTACAGATGATTGCTCCACAGTGGCGTCGTTAAGGCAACATAGCACTATTTCGTGTGTAAGCGACAGTCGTTTTATTTGATGAAAAGCACGCAACTTGTCCCCTTTTTCGAGCGGGTAAGGTATGCGCGACAGCAACACAAATAGTTTCATTTAATGGGGCGTAAATTTTTGTACTAAAATAGTCATTAATGCGGTATAATTAAATCTAAATAACTTGCACATTTATATGTAATGCTCTAACTACATTATAGGGTTTATACTTAAATAATAAACGACATAATATTTGATGTCTATTTTGATAAACATTGTTTATTCATGAAACTAAACTTGTTATAATTGAGCTTACAGTAGTTAAAAATAACTTGGTGAGTATAATGTGATAAGCATGAAGTAAAATATTAATAAAGCTAAAAATGTAGCATTTATGGCTTTAATTCACCTTTCATTTTGTTTACATAGTTGCATTATATTGCTAAATCTTGTCTTGGTAGCTGAGCGAAACCTCAGTTCCATATGGGGATCTGCTTTGGTTAGCCACCAGTAGGGGAATAAATGCCACCGCCATGTAAATATACAGCTACTGAGGCATTAATAAAAATTGGTAAAAAACAAAATAGTAATTGTGCTATCTTATATGTAATAATAATTTCGTTATTAATCTATCCGTTTTATACTTGCGCCTAGTGCATTCAATCTATCATCAATGTGTTGGTAACCACGGTCTATTTGTTCTATGTTGTGTAATGTAGATTTTCCGTTGGCGCTCATAGCAGCTATAAGCAACGCAAGTCCTGCACGTATGTCGGGAGAAGTCATAGAAATAGCGCGTAAGGCAGTTTGTCTGTTAAGCCCTATAACCGTGGCACGGTGTGGGTCGCACAGTAT
>JACMRI010000062.1 GCA_014376525.1 Bacteroidia bacterium
TATAAATACAAATATTTATATTATTTGTAATAATTGTTGTAAAATTTTATAACTAACTACTAGTATTTATTATTTAATTAGTTACCACTATTTTGGTTACAGTACCTGCAGTAATAGTATTTTTAACTACATATATACCACTAACCAAACCGTTAATGTTTACCGTACTTGCGTTTGCAGTAGTTGCAAATGTATGTACGGTTTGTCCAAGTTCGTTTACTATGGTGTAAGTGCCGTAGGTTGGGGTTGTAATGCTAAACGTACCGTTGTTGGGGTTGGGTGATATTGTTACTTTAGTGTTTGTTAATTTATTTAAACCAACTATACAAGCATCTACACGCACATCAGCTTTTATTGTACTTGTACCACAGGTATAAGTTTCTACATAAGTAATAGTATGTGTACCTACTCCCGCAATGCTTGGGTTAAATGTGCTACCTACTATACCTGTACCGCTCCACGAACCATTACCCCCTGCAAATGTGAGTACTCTAGTACTATCTGTTACACATAAACTATCAGCAATGCCTGAAACAATAGTGTAAAAGTTAAGTATAGCCTCAATGCTTGTAAATGAATAATTTGCCCTATTAGTACAACCTAAGCTATCAGTGCCCATTACCGTAAATGAAGTGGTATCGCCTACATTGTGAATTGTTATAAGTGTATCAGTAACAAAAGCATTGTTCCAAATATAACTTGTAGCATTACCCATTACTATTAATGTGTCTACATTACCCGCACATTCTATAGAATCAGGAGTTGAGTAATTAATAGTTAAATTTATTGGGCTACTTGCTACTACTGTAGCCATATTGTTCATTACCAAAGTATCGTTACACATTCCTATAGCAGTTACGGTATAAGTTCCTGCTGTGGTTACCTTGCTAAATAAAATAGAATTACCGGTACCTGTTATAAGCGCACCCACATTAGTGCTATTAAGTTGTAATTGATAGTTTACATTTATTTCAGAACTATCTAAACCAATATCTAAACCTGTACTTGTGTGTATGCAATAAGTGCCTCCGCCAGTAATGTTGAATGCGGTAGGTATTGCGCACGATGTTTCGTAAGCACCAATATCAAACGCTCCTGTGCCACGTTGCTTGCTGGTAATATCAAACATAGGACTTGTAATACTTGGGCTACCAGCATATTTGGCGGGAGTACTGTTCATTAGTTGTAAACCGTCATCGGCAGTAAGCCACTTATTATCAGTACCTTTTAAGTTGGTAGTATCCATAAACATTGGGTTAGCTGTAGTATTACCAATACCGGCAAAAGTAATGGGGCCTTGTATTATACAATAAGTAATAGTAGGGTAGCTGGTTGCTTCGTTGTGTATTTGAGGATCCATCATTCCTGCTGTATTATTATAAATAATGCAGTTGGTAACAATAGGTGAAGAGGTTGCGAAGCAGTTAGCAATACCTCCACCCATAGAAGTGGCGTGGTTATCGTAAATAGTTACGTTGGTAATAGTAGGATTACTGTTATTATTATCAATAGCGCCACCATTGTTAGCACAACTGTTATTGGTAAACACACAGTTTATTATAGTGGAATTAGAACTTTCATTACCCAATCCTCCACCAAAAGTACCAGCTGTGTTACCTATAAACACACAGTTGGAAATAGTTTGTTCCAAAGGACTGTATTTACTTAGCATCCCTCCTCCAGCTATTTTGGCATTATTGTTTTTTACTATTAAATTAGTAAGCTTTACAACACTAGACTGAATACAAACACCACCACCAGAGTATTTATATACATAATTATTACTAATAAATTGCCATCCATAAGATGGATCATTAGCATTACCATTGCTAACAGTAAATCCATCTAAAGCAGTAAATTTGGTATTTTGTACTGAGAGCACTACGTGGTAACTATTGTCGGTACTATCGTTAGCTGCTCCTATATCTCCACTTAGCGTGGTGGTGTTTTGTTTCCAGTTACGTTGTGTAAGTACAGTTTCTATTCCACTAAAACCTCCGTATACAGCCACACTATCTTTTAAGTTAAACGTTTTGGTTCTGTCATCAGTAGGAGTAGTACTAGCAAACGCATCTTGTGTGGGCGTGTAAATCCCTGCTTTTACCCATATCATATCGCCAGCTACAGAAGTGTTTATAGCATCTTGCACATCTTTTTTGGCGGTAGCCCAGCTTGTGCCTGCGCCTGCATTGTTTGTCATAGTAGCATCTACATAATAAGTAGTTTGTGCCAATGCTGTTGTAATAGTTAATGCTCCTAATGTTAAGGTAGCAATTGTTGTTTTAATGCGGTGTAGTTGTTTAATCATTTTTTGTTTTTAGTTATTTATTTTGTTGCGAATGTAGTTTAAATTAATTATTTATTTTTTGAATATAAGTTTTTATTTATAAATTAAATTTATCCTTTCTAGGTTTTCTATTTACGGCATCAACTAAAACATTTACTTTTGAAGAATACAAAAGTCAAAACCCATTACTTTTTAATTGTCATCTTAAAAGCCGTAAAGATTTAGAAATACGTGGTATTATATAACCCACTACCCAATAAAGCTTTACAACATACATAATACAAACCCCACCACCTGCAACCATACCACCAGCACATGTAACATCTCCAATCTCAATACTCAAATCTTCTCCGCTATAAACATTCCACCGTTCATTACTTCGCTTCTACCCCACCCTATCTTATACGTATAAGCACCAACTTTGCACACAATATTTAATTATAAATAAGAATATGAATAAACGTTATGTTTTTTACCCAGTTATTGGGGCTTTATTGGTAGTGGGCGGAATGTACGTAGGTATACGCTTAGGTACTAACAGAACCATAAACCAGGCCCAAAGTTTTTTTAGTAGCCGAGCCGCAGCGGGCAATAAGCTCAACAATGTTATTAATTATATTCAGGCCGAATATGTTGATACCGTTAATGCCGACCAGTTAAGTAACCAAGCCATAAATAATTTGTTGGCAGAGCTCGACCCACATAGCGTGTATATACCTGCAGAAGAATTTGAACACACCAACGAACAGCTAGACGGTGGGTTTGATGGCATAGGTGTAGAGTTTAATATCCTCAACGATACACTTATGGTAGTTAGTCCGCTTAATGGTGGTCCGTCGGCAACTGCTGGTGTTATGCCTGGCGACAAAATCATTAACGTAAACGGAAAATGTATTGCAGGAATAGGAATTAAAAGCGATGACGTGTTTAAATATCTCAAAGGCAAAAAAGGCACATTAGTTAAGTTAGATATACAGCGTGCTAGTTTCAGAAAGCTTTTGCCATTTAATATCACACGAGATAAAATTCCGTTGAAGAGTGTAGATGTTTCTTTCATCATATCTCCTACTGTTGGCTTTATTAAAATAAGTAAGTTTTCGGCCACTACTCACACCGAATTTACAAAAGCATTTATTGCACTTAAAGCACAAGGTTTGCAATCGTTAATATTGGACTTGCGTGGCAATCCGGGAGGGTTCCTTAACGAGGCCGTAGATTTATGCGATGATTTTTTGGAGGATAAAAAACTTATAGTTTATACCCAAGGCAAAGCCCGACCAAAACAACAATACTTTGCTACCAATAAAGGTGTGTTTGAAAAAGGAAAGCTAGTTGTGCTTATTGACGAAGGCTCTGCCTCTGCTGCCGAAATAGTAGCGGGCGCTATACAAGATAATGATAGAGGTTCGGTAATAGGCCGTAGGTCATTTGGCAAAGGCTTAGTGCAAGAGCAAAACCAATTAGCCGATGGCTCGGGTATACGCTTAACTATAGCACGCTATTATACACCAAGCGGACGTTGCATACAAAAACCCTACACCAAAGGTAAGCTAAAAGATTATTACGAAGAGGAAGTAAACCGTTATAAAAACGGCGAATTGCTAAATAAAGATAGTGTAAAGTTTAATACTAAAGAAACATTTAAGACACTAAAGGGACGAACGGTATATGGTGGCGGCGGAGTTATGCCTGATGAGTTTGTGGGAATAGATACATCTACCATACAAAAAGAAATGGTAGAAATACTAATTAAAACCGAACCTAATAAGTATTGTTTAACTTATGCTAATGCCCACCGCAAGCAATTAACTGCATTAAAGCAAGAACCTACACTAAATTTAGCCGCAGAATTCTTACAACAAAACAATGTAAATGTAAAGCACAATCAGGTTACGCAATTGATAAATGATTATTTATTAGCCACTACATTACGCTATTCGGGTAACGAAATTTTGTTTTACAAATTGTTTTACAAAAAAGACAAGATAGCCAAAACAGGAATAAATACAATAGTTAAAGGCAATTTACAGTAATAAATTTTTAACAATGTTTCACGTGAAACATTGTTAAAAATAGATTTTAATAACCAAATTAAAACAAAGAACAAAACTTAATTTGTTCCACGTGAAACAATGAAAAAAGAATATGATATTATAGTTGTTGGTGCTGGTCATGCTGGGTGCGAAGCTTCCTCTTGTGCAGCAAATATAGGCGTTTCAGCACTTTTGATTACAATGAATATGAATATGATTGGGCAGATGAGTTGCAACCCTGCAATGGGGGGAGTAGCCAAAGGTCAAATTGTAAGAGAGGTTGATGCGCTTGGTGGTTATAGTGGAATTGTAACCGACAACTCTGCTTTGCAGTTTAGAATGCTTAACCGAAGTAAAGGTCCTGCTATGTGGAGTCCACGAGCGCAAAACGACCGTATGCGATTTGCCGAAGAGTGGCGATTGATGTTAGAGCAAACTCCAAATTTAGATTTTTGGCAAGATTCAGTATGTGAACTTTTGTTTGAAAATGGTGCGGTGTGCGGTGTAAAAACAGTACTCGGTATTGAATTTAGAAGCAAAGCAGTAATACTTACTAACGGAACTTTTATGAATGGTTTAATCCATATTGGCGAAAAAAACTTAAAAGGGGGTAGAACAGGCGAGCCAGCATCGTATGGTATAACCGAACAATTAGCCGAGTTGGGTTTTGAAACTGGACGCATGAAAACAGGGACGCCACCTCGTATAGACGGACGAAGTATAGACTACTCCAAAACAGAAATGCAAGAGGGCGATTTTACAGGCGAAAAATTTAGTTATTTACCCGAAACAAAAGCCCTTGAAAAACAATTGCCGTGTTACATAACCTACACCAACGAAGAGTGCCACGATATACTACGCACAGGTTTTGAAAAGTCGCCAATGTTTACAGGACGCATACAGGGCTTAGGCCCTCGATATTGCCCAAGCATTGAAGATAAAATTACACGCTTTGCCGAGCGTACTCGTCACCAATTATTTATAGAGCCCGAAGGTTGGAAAACGGTGGAGGTGTATTTAAACGGGTTTAGCAGTTCATTACCCGAAGAGGTACAATACGCCGCATTACAAAAAATACCAGGCTTGGAAAACGCTAAAATGTTTAGACCAGGTTATGCTATTGAATATGATTACTTCCCTCCAACTCAACTTAAACCCACATTGGAAACTAAGCTCGTAAACGGCTTATACTTTGCAGGACAAATAAATGGCACCACAGGTTACGAGGAAGCTGCTTGCCAAGGTTTAATGGCGGGCATAAACGCAGCGCTCAAAATACAGGGTAAAGAACCCTTAGTGCTTGGACGTGATGAAGCCTACATAGGCGTGCTGATTGATGATTTGGTTACCAAAGGTACTGATGAGCCTTACCGTATGTTTACCTCACGTGCGGAGTATAGAATATTGTTAAGACAAGATAATGCAGATATACGCCTAACTCCTATAGGTTACAAAATAGGTTTGGCAAGCCAAGAACGTTACGAACGTGTACAAGCTAAAGTGGCTAATGCACAAAAAATAATTGATTATTGTAAAACCGAAAGTGTATTGCCCGAGGAAATGAACCCAACGCTTGAAAGCTTAGGCAGTGCACAATTAACCCAAAAAGTAAAAATGAACAATGTGCTTTGCAGACCCCATGTAGACATGACTCATTTTTATAAAGCCATAGAACGAGTGCGAAACTTCTTAAACGAGTTTGATAAAGAAACGATAGAGCAAGCCGAAATATTAATGAAATACGACGGCTACATTGCCAAAGAATATGACCTTGCCCAAAAAATAAATAAGCTGGAAAACGTGAAACTGCGTGATGATTTGGACTACACAATTATACGTTCATTAAGTACCGAAGCGCGCCAAAAACTGGCAAAGATACGTCCTACTACACTGGGTATGGCAAGCCGCATAAGCGGCGTAAATCCTGCTGATATTTCGGTGTTGTTGGTTTATATAGGGAGGTAGGTTTTTGTTGTATTGTGTAGGTTGTATTGTGTAAGGCCTGATTGGGTGTAATTATACAATTTAGCATTCTCGCCACGAATTCCCCTTTCATTCACTGAGCAAAGTCGAAGTGTGTGGGGTGCCCGCAGGGCGGGGTGGTTTATAAAACCTGCTACTCACACCACGTTGGCTGAGCGGAGTCGAAGCCATATACAACTATGGCTTCGACTCAGCTTGGTTACTAAGCTCGCCGAATTTACAGCCTACAGGGCGGTTATACATTTTGTGCTACTAAAATAAATACTACATTAGTATAGCCAATAACGCCATTCCACAGTACTTTAAAAAATTAAACACAAATGAAATTATTTTTTATTATTAACCTTATGAGTCGATTGAGAGTAATATAAGTTTTTATTCAGATTAAAATTTGGAAATCTTTTCTGTGATAAAACTGATTAAGTCGGCATTTAATTTTTCTTTTTCAGTTATGAATAAACCATGTGGTGCGTTCTTATACACAATGTATTTGGCATGTGGAAGCATTGCTGCTGTTTTGTTTGCTGATGCTTCAATAGGAACAGTTTTATCAGCATCGCCATGAATAATTAAAACAGGAATCGTAATTTTTTTAATATCCTCCCTAAAGTCTGTTTCAGAAAATGAACGCACACAATCAACCGTTGCCTTTGCCGAACTCATTAAGCATAAGTTTTGGTTCCAGTCTAACATTGCTTGGCTAACGGATTGGTTATTTTCATCAAATCCGTAGAATTTTTTACCAAACTCTATAAGAAATGCAGGACGGTCTTCTTCAATTTTATGTATAGTATCATCAAAAGTTTGCTTATCCGTTCCACCAGGATTGTCTTCTGTTTTTAGTCTGAATGGTGTTACAGAGCTAATAAAAGCAACTTTCTCAATTTTATCAGTGCCATATTTTCCAATATAGCTAGCAATTTCTCCACCGCCCATTGAAAAGCCAACAAGTGTTACTTCCGATAGATTTAGTTGAGTAATTAATTCATTCAAATCATCGGCAAGTGTATTATAATCGTAATCCTCCCAAGGTCTGTCTGATTTGCCAAACCCTCTGCGGTCGTAAGCGATACAACGAAGGTTATGTTTTGGAAGTTCCGCTAACTGGTATTCCCACATTTCGTGGTTAAGAGGCCAACCATGAATAAATATTACGGGCTTACCTTGTCCATACTCCTGATAAAAAATATTTACGGAGCTATTGTTCTTTGATGATTTTGATTTTATGAAACTCATGTTGGGTTTATTTTTAAGTAAATTATTTAAGAGTTATTGCACCGTCTATTGTGCCTTCAGGTTAATGCTAATACACGTTTAAGTGCTAATAATAGTTGTGATAATTAGGGTTGATTGCAACACTTTGTAATTTGTACAATTTTCCATTTTTGAATTATAGTTCTATTTATAACTCATATTTTAATTGTACAAATATGAGTTTCTATGGTAAGGTCATTGTTGCACAATTGTTTAAATGTGTTACATCATTCACACTTATGAATTAATAAAAATATTAGCCATTATCAAATAACAATATAGCTGTATATTAAATAAACAGCCCCAAAAAACAGGGCTGTTTTGTCATTTAATTTTTATCTTTTTTTTGGTGCAGAAAACCCTTTTTCATTTTTTTGGGTTAGCCTGGTGTATTGACCAAAAAAATAAAAGAGGGTTATATGCGTTGGTGTGGATAATTTTTTTACAAATATTTTTTGTAAACTAGGCATTAGAGATGCAACTAGTCGTCTGCCAAAAGCTTAGTTAACACTTCGTAAGGTTGATGGTTGTAGGGTAGGACTTAGGGCATCTGCTAAGGTTATGCAGCTACAATAAGTTGGCGATTACGGAGCACAAAACCGACTGCCTACTACAAAGAAAATTAAAAGCGGTACACTATATACAACCACAAAACCCTTTATATGTTTAAACCTGCTGTTATGGGGCGTTTTTTATTTTTCTACATGTCCGCCTTAACTCTCCAAACAACAAAACTGTGAGGAGAGGAAAAACGATAAATGATATTTTATTTAAAGTGTATGCTGTTTTAAAGTCAAGATGAATAAGATGCTGGATTGCTCTCGTCATTCCGCAACTGTAGCAAGTTTGGTCTAAGAGTAGTACAGATAAACACACGGATTGTCCTGTGTCAAAAAAGTAAGCGGGTAATATTAAAAGCACTATTGGAATTAA
>JACMRI010000006.1 GCA_014376525.1 Bacteroidia bacterium
AAAAGAAATATAATAGTTAATATTTAAGTTACTATTTTGGTTAATTATGTTTATTTTTAATTTTTAATAAAATTTAGATAAAACAAAAATTATATACCAATGATATTTACAGCATTACAAATAGCACAACTCGTAGAGGGTTCAGTTGATGGAAACGAAGCGCAAGCCGTATCAGCATTATGCAAAATAGAGGAGGGTAAAACAGGAGCACTGAGTTTTTTGGGTAACATGGCTTACGAATCATATATATACAACACCAAAGCAAGTATAGTTATTGTAAATACCGATTTTGTTCCCTCACAGCCGCTTTTAGCCACTTGCACACTTATACGTGTACCCGAAGCACGCACTGCTTTTGCAAAATTATTGGAAGTTTATAACCAATACATTCAAAATAAAACAGGTATAGAACAACCCAGTTTTATAGCAGCAACAAGCACTGTAGGAGAAAATATATACGTTGGTGCATTTGCTTACATTGGCGAAAACACCAAGTTGGGAAACAACGTAAAAATATATCCGCAAGCCTACATAGGCGACCATGTAACTATTGGCGATAATACAGTAGTGTATGCAGGTGTAAAAATATACGCAGGCTGCGAAATAGGCGCCAGCTGTACCTTACACAGTGGTAGCATAGTAGGTGGAGATGGTTTTGGCTTTGCTCCTAATAGCGAAAACAATTACGCCAAAGTACCACAAATAGGTAACGTAATACTAGAGGATTATGTGGAGATAGGCGCAAACACTACCATAGACCGTGCTACACTAGGTTCTACCATTATACGCAAAGGGGTAAAATTAGATAACCTTATACAAATAGCCCACAATGTAGAAATAGGCGAAAACACCGTAATAGCTGCGCAAACAGGAGTTGCGGGTAGCACCAAAATAGGCAGAGATTGTATGATAGGCGGACAGGTAGGCATTATAGGACATTTGATAATAGCTAATGGTGTAAAAATAGCGGCGCAATCGGGGGTGGGAAGTAGCGTTAAAGACGAAGGCAGTATAGTACAAGGTTCGCCAGCATTTGCCATTGGAGATTATAAACGTGCCTATGTACACTTTAGAAATTTACCCGAATTAGCCAACAAAATAAAAGGCTTAGAGGACGAAATAAAACAAAAAGCATAATACTTACTATTAGCAATGTTATTAAAACACTTCTTACGTTTACTAACCTTATGCACACTTATAACTATAAGTAGCGCAAGTGCTTGGGGGTTGGTAATAAAAGGTATGGTAACTAACAATGCTCTTACACCATTGGCTAACGTAAGCTTAAAGCTAGCAGGTGGAGCAGTTGCCGAGCAAACATGCTTAACCAAAAACTATGGTGCATATTCGTTTACACTAAGCCCAAATACGGAGTACAAAATAGTAGTAACCAATTCCGATTATCAAACACGTATAGTACTGTTTAACACACGCAATATTAGCGATGATATTATGAATGGAGAATATACGTACAACATTACCCTCAACACCATTAACGAAGCAAACGGTGTGCCCGTAATATATAGCAGGCACAAAACGTTTCCCGAAATGGTAAACATAAGAAAAGAAGTAGCAGTAATAACTCCTGAAATTATAGTAGAAAAAATAGAGCCTATAAAAGTAATTGAACCTACAACAACCATTAAACCCGCAATAAAAACTATAACTCAAAACGATACAACTACAACTACAAATATCGTAGCAGTTTTGCCGGTAGCCGATACTGCTAAGATAGCAGCAAGTAAGTTGGAAAGTGTAAAATCAATAACACGTATTGGCTCTACGTTTGCAAATAGTCCGGCGGAGCTCAATAGTTATTTATCAAGTATTAATGATAAGTTAGAAAGTAATTATAAAAACAAAATTCAAAAACAAATTAGCCGTAACAAACAACTTATAGAAGAGTCGGGTAACCCTATTACCAGCCTATACGCCATTATTGCCAACTATGAAAAAGCACAGCGCAACAAATAAAAACACAACCTAATGTATTTTATAAAACAACTTTTTTTTACAGTTTTACTATTGATTGGTTCGCTTAGCTATGTGCAAGCGCAGTCGCTCAATTTTAACCAATTTGGTATTGAAGATGGTATGCCACAATCAAGCATTACAGCTCTAAGCAACGATACCTTGGGTAATATTTGGGTAGGTACTATGAGCGGCGTTACTGCTTATAATGGGGTTACATTTACAACATATAACAGACTTAATGGCTTGCACGAAAATCGTGTAAGCGCATTACACATTACCCCTTACCAACAATTAATAGTTGGGCACACTGGTGGCGGTATAAGTATAATAAACATTACGAGTAAAAAAACATCAAAAATTACATTTGGAATTATTGATATAAATACTCCTGTAACTAGCATCATTACTGATAAAAATGAAGGGTTGTGGTTAGGTACACTTGGGCAGGGAATACTGTACTACAAACCTAGCGATAGCGAACTGCGCAACCACGAATACACAGGACGAGGGTCGTTGTACAAAATAAACTTGAGTAATTATAATGCGCTACGTTGTAACCAAATAACTATTGCCAACAATGCTATACTTGCTGCAACAGACGATGGATTGTACAAAATAAAAATAACCAAAGGCAATATGCAAGCGCAACGCCTTATACTTAACGATGTATTTATAGGTTCGCTAGCCACAAGCATTGCAGTATTTAACAACAAAATATATGTAGGCACTAACAATAAAGGTGTACTTAGTTTTGATATTAATGCAATGTCATTAATTAAAAATTATACTGCAGCAGATGGGCTAACTGATGTGTACATAAAAAGCCTGTACGCTAGCAACAAAGCACTATACGTGGGTACTAACAGTAAGGGCGCTTGCAAGCTAATACATCAACTAGAACAACAAAAGTATACAGGCGCAGTATTCCAACAAATAAATGCAAACCATGGCTTAAGTAATGATAAGGTAAACTGCTTTACCGAAGACAATGAAAAAAATATATGGATAGGTACAGTATTTAAATTAAACCAATATTTTGACGAACAGTTTGAAATATACGGAACCTTTGAAGGGCTTAAAAACACTGTAGTGTGGAGTGTTATAAACGATAAAAAAGACAACTCGTTATGGTTAGGAACAGACGGTGGCTTGTACCACATGACTACCATGCCCAACTCTAATCAAAATAAATTTGAATTAATAAACGATAATTATTCTAGCTCTTTAAAAAACACTACCGCACTATACCAAGATGATAATGGAAAAGTATGGTATAGTAATTATGGGCAAGGAGTAAACATATATAATCCCGCCACTAAACTATCTGCCAACGTTGCGGCTATTCCGTGCAAGGAAGTATATGCAATAACTGCCGATGCTGCACAAAATATATGGATAGCAACCAACCGTGAGGGCATATTTTGTTATAACCCCATAACCAACGCATTAAACCACTACACTATTGCTAATGGCTTGGGAGGCAACAACGTATACCAATTATTTGTAGATAGTAAAAATAATATATGGGCAGCGGTATTAGGAGGTAAACTTAGTATGTGGAATGGTACAAAATGGACTACCTATACAGAGCGCAACAACTATCCTAGCGACTTTACACTAAGCATTACCGAAGACAAAAACCACACCTTATGGTTGGGTACATACGAGCATGGTTTGTATAAATATGCCAACGGAAAATTTACTAACGAAACCGTATTTAAAGACAAGCAATCGCTTATTTATTTATTAAAAACAGACGTGCAAAACAACCTATGGATAGGCACGCCCACAGGTATTGATAAGTTAAACTTAACCACTAACGATTATAAACATTACAACAAATACGATGGTTTTTTGGGTGTAGAAATAAATCCAAATTCGGTGTGTAATGATGATGATAACAATATATGGTTGGGAACTATTATAGGCTTGGTTAAGTATAAACCCAATGCAATACGTAGCAACAACAAAGTACCCATACTATCGTTGGGGTTGCCGTTGGTTAATTTTAAAAAGCAATTAGTAAACGCTGATGCAGAATACAATTACAACGAAAACCAACTAACGTTTGAGTTTGTAGGTGCAAGCCTTACTCGCCCTAAGGAAGTGGTGTACCAGTATTATTTAGATGGTTTTGATAAAACGTGGTTACCCACAGCACAGCGCAATACAGTAACGTATAATAATTTGCCTGCAGGTAGCTACATATTTATGGTACGTGCCGCTAACGATAATATGAAATGGAGCATTGTAAAGCAATATTCTTTTGTAATTACACCACCGTTTTACTATACATGGTGGTTTTACACTTTGTGTATAGTAAGTATATTATTTATAATAGGTGTTGTGTTTGTAACTCGTACCCAGCGTTTGCGAAAGCTAAATAAAATACTAGAAACTCAGGTAACATTACGTACACAGGAACTTAATGCCGAAAAAGAAAATGTAGAATTGCAAAAAATAGAATTAGAACGTAAAAACATAAATATTACCGATAGTATAGATTATGCCAAGCGTATACAAGACTCGTTGTTTGTAACCGAAAACGAAATAGAAAGTGAACTGCGTAATGCCTTTATATTTTTTCAGCCCAAAGATATTGTTAGTGGCGATTTTTATTGGCTTAAACGTAATGATAATAACTTGTACTTTGCCCTAGCCGATTGCACTGGACACGGTGTGCCAGGTGCTATGATGAGTATAATGGGTTATAACTTGCTCAACGAAATTATAGCCAATGCCACTACTGCACTTAGCCCTGCAGATGTATTAACATTGCTAAAAAATAGATTAAATACACAGCTAAACAAACATCAAAACGATGATGCCATGCTACAAGACGGTATGGATATAGCTTTATGCACTATTGATTTTGATAAAAAAGAATTGGTGTATGCTGGCGCATTTATGCCACTATATTTAGTACGCAACAACGAAATAATAGAACACAAAGCCAACAAAATACCTATTGGAAAAATGTTCTTTAAAACAACGGAGGAAAGCTATACTAACCATACTTTACCATTACAACAAGGCGATGTTATTTACCTATCAAGTGATGGCTATGTAGACCAACGTGGTGGTATTGATGGTAAAAAGTTTTACCCTGTAAATTTTAAAAAATTATTACTTGATATTAGTACTAAACCCATGCGCATACAAGTAGCCTTATTACACAAAGCCCTCAATGACTTTAAGGGGAATGGCGAACAAATAGACGACATTACGGTAATGGGTGTTAAAGTGGACTAACTAAACAAAATAGTCGACTTTGGTAGATTTAGTGCTCTATTTTTAATAATGCCATTTGCGAAGCTATTTGTTCTGCTTTCTTTTTAGAAAACGAAGTGCCCTCGCCTACCATAACATTATTTAAAAATAACTGCACTGTATATTTATTATTTTGCGCAGCAATATCATCGTTAAGTATACTAAAATCAATGGGAAGTTTTTGGGCTTGTGCGTAGCGTATTAGTTGAGATTTATAATCAGTATCTATGGTTTCTACTTCGTCAAAGTCAATGTATATTTTAAGAACTCTGGTCAGTACAAATGTTTGCGCTACTGCATAACCTTTGTCCATATATATAGCGCCTATTAAGGCTTCGAACAAATCTTCGCGAATGCTTTTTTGGTTACGATTGTTTTCTAAATTAACATTTATCAAACTATCTAGTCCCATTTTACTACTAATCTTACTCAACGATTCTTTACTCACAACTCGTGAACGCATTTGCGACATAAAACCTTCGTCGCGGGTAGGATAGCGGCGGTACAAAAAATCGGAAATTATGGTACCTAATATTGCGTCGCCTAAAAACTCTAACCGCTCATAACTTTTATGAACTCCATTTACAATAATTCGCTGGGAGCTGAGTGTAAATGCAAGTTCATAAAAATTAATATTGGACGGATAAAATCCGCATGTATTTTTTATGGCTGTACTTAGGTCTTTATTTTTACTAAATAAATGTTTTATTGTACTCAATTAAGTGTCAATTACGAATTAAAAAATTACAAATTACGTTTAAAATCAACTGTTTCATTACACTAAACATATTAATAAAATTATATTTACTTAGGCAATATATTTTTTGAAAATAACCGATGCATTGTGTCCTCCAAAACCAAAGGTGTTACTCAGGGCTGCATTTACGGTACGTTTTTGTGCTTTGTGAAATGTAAAGTTTAAACGTGGATCAAACTCTGGATCATCAGTAAAATGGTTAATAGTAGGGGGTACTATATCATTTTTAACTGCAAGTATAGCCGCTATAGCTTCTATAGCACCTGCACCGCCCAATAAATGTCCTGTCATACTTTTGGTAGAGCTTATGTTTAGTTTAAATGCGTGGTCGCCAAATACATCTTGTATGCCTTTTATCTCACTTGGGTCGCCTACAGGCGTGCTTGTTCCGTGCACATTTATATAATCAATATCAGTAGGTTGCATGTAGGCATCTTCCAACACGCTACGCATTACTAGCTTTGCACCTAAGCCTTCGGGGTGTGTAGAGGTTATGTGATGCGCATCGGCACTCATACCGCCGCCTACCATTTCGGCATATATTTTTGCACCGCGTGCTATAGCATGTTCGTATTCTTCAAGTATAATACAACCTCCGCCTTCGCCTAATACAAAGCCATCGCGCTCTTTATCAAACGGACGAGATGCTGTAGCTGGCGAGTCGTTGCGAGTACTTAATGCGTGCATAGCGTTAAAACCGCCAATACCCGCTTCGCAGCATGCCGCTTCCGAACCACCACTAATGATAACGTTACATTTGCCCAAACGAATTAAGTTAAAGGCATCAATTAATGCATTGGTTGAGGTAGCGCAAGCAGATACTGTAGAGTAATTTGGCCCATGAAAACCATATTTAATAGAGATTAATCCTCCTGCAATATCCGAAATCATTTTAGGAATAAAGAAAGGATTAAAACGAGGAGTGCCATCGCCTTTGGCAAATTCAAAACATTCTTCTTGGAACGTAATAAGACCACCAATGCCCGAACCCCATATAACTCCCACACGGTTACGGTCTAGTTTTTCCATATCAAAACCTGCATCTTTTATGGCTTCGTCGCTTGCAACGTGTCCAAACTGTGCATATAAGTCTATTTTGCGTCCCTCTTTACGTTCAAAATAATCTTCGGTTTTATAGTTTTTTACCTCGCAGGCAAATTGTGTTTTAAATTTTGATGCGTCAAAGCGGGTAATAGGAGCAGCTCCACTTACGCCGTTTAATAAGGCATTCCAGTATTCGTTTACATTGTTACCAATGGGAGTAATAGCTCCAAGACCTGTTACAACAACGCGTTTTAAGTTCATGTATGTATGTTTAAATTACGGTTCTAAGATACACGTAAGTTGGTAAAAACAAAACGTGTTTCAAAAAAAAATTGAAACACGTTTTGTACCAATTGTTGAGTAATAGTTTTTTGAAATTAATCTGCGTTTGAGGGCATTTAATTAATTAGTATTAAGCACTATTTTTTTGCTAACTACTTGGTGGTTGCTTGTTATTTTTACAAGGTACAACCCTTGTTTTTGGTTGGTTAAATTCAACGTATACGTATTGGAATCATTTAGTTGCAACATGCTACTGCTTAAGTTTACCACTGCGCCCTTGGCATCTAATACTTATAGTTTATCAATAGCGTGTAGTATTTTAAGTTAATGTAGCGGTTGGTAGGGTTAGCATATATTTTTAGTGTTGTTGTTTATTTAATAGTAATAAATAGTTGTTAAATGGCAAAATTTAATTTGTAAAAGTTGGAGCTTTTTATGGATTAATATCTTTTTAAAAGTCTCCTAGTTTTATTTTGCGCAAAAAAGTAACTTTGAGCAAAACATAAAACTATACAATGAGCAATAACGATATTTTAAAAAAACTACGAGTAGCATTACACTTGCGCAACAACGAAATAATAGCAATATGTGCATTGGTAAATTTTAAGCTATCATCGGCCGAATTGGGCGATATGTGCCGTGCCGATGATCACCCAAACTTTAAACCTTGTGGCGACCAAATATTGCGTAATTTTCTTAACGGATTAATTATACACAAACGTGGTGTGCAAGAAAAAAAACCTGCTACTAAAGCATAACAAATTTAAGTGTTTTACGAGGTGTAAAATTGTTGTGTATAAATGCACAACAATTTCATTTGTACAAACCCTTATTTTATAGCACTTTTGTAACAATTGATTAAAATTTACTAAAAATACATCTATTCATGGCACGCAAAAAAATATACAACAACATACTTGAAACCATTGGCGATACGCCATTAGTTCGCATTAACAACATTACCAAAGATGTAAAAGCTACCGTACTAGCCAAAATAGAAACGGTAAACCCAGGTAATAGTATTAAAGATCGTATGGCAGTAAAAATGATAGAAGATGCAGAGCGTTCAGGCTTGCTAAAACCAGGCGGAACTATTATTGAAGGTACAAGTGGCAACACGGGTATGGGCTTGGCTATAGCTGCAGTTATAAAAGGATATAAATGTATATTTACAAGTACTGATAAGCAAAGTAAAGAAAAATTTGATGCCTTACGTGCCTTTGGTGCCGATGTTATTGTGTGCCCTACCAACGTAGAACCTGATGATCCTCGCTCGTATTATAGCGTATCGTCTCGTTTGGTTAATGAAGTGCAAAATTCGTGGAAACCCAACCAATACGATAATCCAAGCAATGCTGCTGCACATTACGAAAGTACAGGTCCTGAAATTTGGGACCAGACTGATGGTAAAGTAGATCACTTAATAGTAGGCGTAGGTACTGGAGGAACTATTAGTGGTACTGCAAAATATTTAAAAGAAAAAAATCCAAACCTTAAAGTATGGGGCATAGATACCTATGGTTCATTGTTTAAAAAATACAAAGAAACAGGTATATTAGACCAAAACGAAGTATATCCTTACATTACCGAAGGTATTGGCGAAGATTTTTTACCTAAAAATGTAGACTTTAGTTTGATAGATCATTTTGAAAAAGTAACCGACCGTGATGCCGCAATAATGACACGCCGTATACCACGCGAAGAGGGTATATTTGCTGGAAATAGTGCGGGAAGTGCTATGGCAGGCTTAATGCAGTTAAAAGATAATTTTAAAGAGGGCGAAGTAGTGGTAGTAATATTCCACGACCACGGCACACGTTACTTAGGCAAAATGTTTAACGAAGAATGGATGCGCAACCGTGGTTTTATAGATACTAAACCAACAGCTCGCAATATAATTGAAAGCCGTAAGAACTACACATTACAATCGGTAAGCGTTACAAGCACTGTAGATGATTTGTTAAAAATGATAATGACCAACAACTACTCGCAAATACCCGTAATGCAAGACGGAGCAATAGTAGGTGCAATACACGAAAGCTCGTTGCTGATGAAAATTGTGGCAAACCCATCATTAAAATTAGCCACTGCGCAAGAAGTTATGGATAAGCCTTTTCCTTACGTATCATTAGATACTACGGCAGAAGCTATCTCAACTATGATTACTAAAGAAGTAGGAGCGGTAATGACCAAAGATGCTTTAGGCAACGAACACATTATAACCAAGCACGATATAATAAAAGCGTTGTGCAATGTTTAACTAATTTTTAAAACAGTATTATTTTTCTAATTTATTTTATGTCATTATTCTTTATTATTTCTTTTGCTTTGTTAACAATGGCTGCGTTGGGCTTATTGTTTTATTATCTGTTTTATTTTTTAACATTTAATAAACATACTGATGAAGATGCAGCTATGCATTACCCACCAGTATCGGTGGTAATATGTGCACGCAATAACCATGATAATTTGGCGGAATACTTACCACAATTACTTACTTTGGATTATCCGAGTGAGTACGAGGTAATAGTAATGAACGACTGCTCGTGGGATAGCACCAAAGATTTACTAGAAGTATTATCCTTGCAATATCCTCGTTTAAAAGCACACAATTTATCAGAAGAAAACTTATACCAACACGATAAGAAATTCCCACTAACCTTAGGTATTAAATCGGCGCAGCACGAAACTATTGTATTTACGGATGCTGATTGTTATCTAAAATCGAGTACGTGGTTGCAACAAATGGTACAAGGTTATAGCAACGCTAGTACCGAGCTAGTAATAGGCTATGGTGCATACGAAAAAACAAAAGGCTTGCTTAACAACCTCATACGTTTTGATGCTTCAAGTATTGCTTTGCTTTATTTTGCAAGTACGTTAAAGGGGCATACTTACATGGGTACTGGACGTAACCTATCGTACAAGCGTAGTTTGTTCTTCAAACACAAAGGCTTTGCTACTCACAACCACATACAATCGGGCGATGATGATTTGTTTATAAACCGTGTGGCAACTCCGCACAACACGGCCATAAAAACACAACGAGAGAGCCATACGCTATCTGTTCCTAAAAAAACATGGACTGCTTTTTTTAATCAAAAACGTCGTCATACTAGCACAGCTTCGTATTACAAAACAAGAGATAAAGCATATTTAAGTATGTATTACTTATTGCAGTTTTTATTCTATGTGGGCCTATTTACAAGTATTGTAGCCCAACCTAGTTTGTTTTACTTTCCGCTAAGTGTATTATTTGTAAAAACGATAACTCATCTAGTTGTGTACAAAAAAACAATGGCAAAGCTCGACGAAAAAGATTTAGTAGCACTAGTGCCCTTGTACGAAATAATATTGTTGGTGTTTTATGCTGGTGTTCATACCGCTAATTTATTTAGCAAACAACCCCGATGGAAATAAATGAACTATCGCGTATTGAGCGTGATAAAGAATTAGTACTACTAGCCCTAAGTGCCACTAGTACCAATGCTTTTGACAAACTATTAAAACATTATTGGCGACAAGTATATAACCATATACACAAAATGATAGCCAACGATAGTGATGCCGAAGACCTTACTATGGAAACATTTGCAAAGGCATTTGGCAACATACACAAGTACAACAACGAGTATGCGTTTAGTACATGGTTGTATCGTATAGCAGGAAATACAGCTATTGATTTTTTGCGAAAAAACAAACCCGAAGATGTGTTTTCTACTTTTATAAACGACACTGATGATGCTCCGCAACACCCAGTGGCGTTAGAAATTTCGTTAAAAATGGCAGTAACATTATCGCCCGAACAACAAAGCATAAATAAAGACGAAAGCAATAAACTAAAGGAAGTAATAGAAAACCTAAAACCTGCCTATAGAGACGTATTGATGCTGAGGTTTTACGAAGAACTAAGCTACGACGAAATAGCCACACAGCTAAATATACCTATTAATAACGTTAAGGTGCAGTTGCACCGTGCCAAACAATCATTACAAAAAAAATACACACGCCAACATGATTAATACCACAAACGCACCAACCGTACAACTTATATTTGACCATTTTCCTAACCTTACAGAAATACAACGCGCACAGTTTACACAATTGCAGGAGGTGTATTTGGACTGGAACACAAAAATTAATTTAATATCGCGCAAAGACTTTGACCAGTTTTACGAGCGCCATGTGTTACACTCGTTAGCCATAGCCAAGTACATAACCTTTGTTGATGGTACTGCAATATTAGATGTGGGTACAGGTGGCGGTTTTCCTGGTATTCCGTTGGCCATACTATTTCCTAACTGTAGTTTTACATTGGTAGATAGTATAGGTAAAAAAATAATGGTAGTAAACGAAGTTGCCAAAACACTTGGTTTAATTAACGTTACAGCCATTAATGATAGAGTAGAAAACATCAAACAAAAATTTGATTTTGTGGTAAGTCGCGCTGTTACTGCTTTTCCTGAGTTTCATAAATGGGTACGTACCAAAGGGCGCGAAAACTGGAAAAATGAACTCCCTAACGGTATTATTTACCTTAAAGGTGGCGACCTTACCGAGGAACTAAAAGGTTTTTTAAATGCTATAAAAGTTACCTTTATAAGCGATTATTTTGCAGGTGAATTTTTTGAGAGCAAAAAAATTATTTATATGAAATTGTAACATAAAATGCACACTTACACTACACCTACTTTTGCACCCACATTACTACCAGAAGTAGAAGAGGAAGTTGTGGTAGATTTGGACGAACTATTAGTGCCGCTACATCATATAGTATTGTATAATGATGATGTAAATAGTTTCGCCCACGTAATAGATTGCCTTGTAAACTATTGCCAACACTTACCCGAACAAGCTGAGCAGTGCGCATACATAGTGCATTACAAAGGCAAGTGTAGTGTTAAAAACGGTACGCTTATACAACTAAAACCCATACACGAAGCCTTACTCGAAAATGGATTAAGTTCCGTAATAGAATCGTTTTAATAAAATTTAATTTACTCATCCTTTACAATACAATGTTTATCCATTTACGCAAAATATTAATTCCTTTATTTCTTGTTATAAGCATTATTATTATTGGTGTTGTAGGGTTTATAATTATTGAAAAATACAGCTTAGTAGATGCTTTTTACATGACCATAATTACGGTAGCTACCGTAGGCTTTGGCGAGGTTCATCCGCTATCGCAGGTAGGAAAGTTATTTACTTCGTTTCTTATTATTACAAGTTTTAGTACATTTGCCTACGCCGTTACATCCCTTACACAGTATGTTGCCGATGGCGAATTTAATCGTAATTTAAAATTATTCCGCATGCAAACAGCTATAGACAAACTATCCAATCATGTTATTATTTGTGGCTATGGTCGTAATGGTAAACAGGCTGCGCACGTGCTTAAAAATCAAGGGCAACGTTTCGTTATCATCGAACAAAAACAAACCATTGTAGATACATTTACTCACGAATATAAAGACCTTGTTCTATGTGGCGACGCCTCACACGATGATGTGCTTATAAAAGCTGGAATACACCGTGCATCAGCACTTATAACTACATTGCCTATTGATGCAGATAATTTGTTCATTGTATTATCTGCCCGACAATTAAAACAAAGTTTAACTATTATAAGCCGTGCAAGCGATGATAACAGTGACAAAAAACTATACACCGCTGGTGCTACCAATGTAATAATGCCCGACAAAATTGGTGGTGCGCACATGGCATCGTTAGTAATGAAACCCGATGTAATAGAGTTTATAGATAAGCTAAGTAGTGCCGACGGACTTACCCAAAATTTAGTAGAGCTTACATTTGATACAATCCCCGAAGCGTTTTTAAACAAAACTATAAAAGAACTGGAAGTGCGCAACCGCACTGGTGCTAATATTGTAGGTTTTAAGAGCAGCGCAGGGCAATATGTAATAAATCCATCGCCTGAAACTACCTTAACTTCAGACGCTAAATTATTTGTACTAGGAAGTATAGACCAAATAGAACAGCTTAAAATATTATTTAAAGAAATGTAACCATACCCATGAAAGATACACTTATATATGGCACACGAGCAGTTATTGAAGCTATAGAAAGCGGCAAAACAATTGATAAGCTAATGATTCAAAAAGGCTTGAGCAATGCCCTTACAGGCGATTTGTTTAAGGCTTGCCGAGATAATAATATACCTTACCAACTTGTACCACCTGAGCGTGTAAATCGCGAAACGCGTGCCAACCACCAAGGTGTTATTGCTTTTATGAGTGCGGTTGAATATCAAAATATTGAAGAAATAATAATGCGGTGCAACGAAAAAGGTGAAATACCTTTATTGCTGATGCTAGACGGTATTACTGATGTACGTAACTTTGGTGCAATAGCACGTACTGCTAACTGTGCAGGAGTACACGCCATAATAATACCAAGCCGTGGTGGTGCTATGATAACTGCTGACGCCATAAAAACATCGGCAGGAGCGCTACATACAAGCGCAGTGTGCAAGGTAGATAACCTAAAAGCTACCTTATATTTACTTAAAGAATATGGCATACAAATAGTAAGTTGTACTGAGAAAACAGACTCGTTATATACCGCACACACTTACACACAACCCACAGCTATTATAATGGGAGCCGAAGATTCAGGCATAAGCAACGAACTTATAAAACTAAGCGACGTTAAAGCCAAGCTGCCATTATTGGGCAACATAGAATCACTAAACGTATCTGTAGCGTGTGGTGTTTTGCTTTACGAAGTAGTGCGCCAACGTGGGCAATAGTTGTACAAATTAAGTAGCGCTCTATTAAATTGAATTTGATAAGGGGAGTTTTAGTTTAATGCAAAATAAATTAGCTCAAATTAAATTAATTATAAGGCGTCGTTTCCCCAGTTTTCTAATTCTTCTTTGCTCCATAATTCAGGAAAAAAAATACGGCGTTGATACTTAGGTAACATGTATTTTCGCCAATCGCTACCCCCTGTAGCAGCTGCTTCGCCTAAGTATTTGCCCGCAGCATGGTAGTGTGCCATTACCCATGTTACGTTTATGGTATAATCATAATGGCGCATCGCTTTTACTAATTCGGCATTGTGTTGTACTTCAGTTGGTAATTGTTTAAACTTTGTCCAAAGGTTAGTAATGTTATACTTTTCCATCTCAATAAGAAAACTGGCTTTATATTTTTTTTCAAACAATGTAAGTAATGTATTTTTTTTACCTGTTTTAAAATCCTTGCCTGCTGCTTGCCAATATAGATGTTCGTGCGCATGTTCGTAAGGTGTGTTACGGTCTATGGTTGCTCTAAAACGGTAATCAATTAAATTAATAAGTTCGGTTGATGCAAATTCTATTAAGCGATATTGCGCACTTTGAAAACCACTTGCAGGCGTAAGTGTATTACGAAATTTCATATACTGCTCTTTTTCCATACCTTCGCCCATTATTGAAAACGAAGCCGATAGCGTATCAAAGTAACGACTTATACGACGTAACTTTTCTGTAAAAAATTCGGCAGTAACTTCGGCAGCATTACTTACTTGATTTATTTCCCACAAAATCATTTTAAACAACAATTCGTTTACTTGATGATACATAATAAACACCATTTCATCTGGTTGGGTGGTACGTTGTATTTGCAAACTTGTTAAGGCTTCGGGCAATATGTAATCCCAATACGTTATAGGATTTGCCCATACTAATCCTTCTAGGTGCGTATCAGGATTTTGGTCTATAGCTTTGTATTTTTCTTCTAATCTAATTACTATTGATTGCTGATTTTCGGTCATTATATATTTTGATATTTAAGATTTAAGATAATGGCTGTACTTTTTAGTTGCTTTTTTTTTACTAAATGTAAATATGCAATAGTTATTTTGTATTTGCTGTAGTGTACGTATACTTTTTTTAACATAAGAGTGTAAACCTATTAGGGTTTGTATATTAAATTGAGTAAATATTAATTGTAATTACTACCAATAATTATTTGACTATAATCTCACATACAGTAAGTATAAACGTTGCTCCAGTAACTACTATAATAATAAACACTAATAATATTTACTAAGGCACAACACTATGCTTAACTACTCAAGTTATGGTAAAAAATCAATACTACATCTTTACAAAGAACTATGCACATAGCTACATTTTTAAACAATGATATTTATTTTACACTTCCTTCGCAAGTTGAGCTAAGTATAAATAAAAAAAAGTAGTGCAAGAATAGTTTCGCTAGTGTATAATGTAAAAAAAAGTGATTGGAGTTCACACGTACTTCAATCACTTTTTTAACTTTGTACAATATTTTTTTTACTTTATGGCTTTATTTTCAAAAAACAAAAACGATGCTCCTACCGAAACAGTAGGCTTTATGCACCACCTAGAAGCATTACGCTGGCACTTAGTACGTGCGGCCGCAGCTATACTATTTTTTTCAGTGTTTTTTTTTATTAATAAAGAATTTTTGTTTGATGACATTATATTTGCTCCACGCAATCCCGATTTTTGGACCTATCGTGCCTTGTGCGATTTTTCGCATTGGTTGCATTTGGGCGAAGCATTATGTATAAGTATTCAGGAAATAAAAATCATTAATACTGATTTGTCAGGCCAATTTACTATGCACATGTGGGCAGCATTGGTTGCTGGTTTGGTACTTGGTTTTCCTTATTTAGCTTGGGAAATGTGGCGTTTTATAAAACCAGCATTGTACGATAAGGAAATAAAAAACACTCGTGGTGTAGTATTAGCCGTATCTATATTATTTGTAGTAGGTGTATTATTTGGTTACTATATAATAGTACCACTATCGCTTAACTTTTTGGCTACCTATCAAATAACCACAGCGGTACAAAACTACATAAGCATGGATTCGTTTATATCTAACGTTACCACAGTGGCATTGATGAGTGGCGTTGTATTTGAATTGCCTGTAGTGGTTTATTTTCTTAGTTTATTGGGCATAATGTCACCAAGTTTTATGCGCAATTACCGTCGCCATGCAGTAGTAGTTATACTTATAGTGGCTGCTATTATTACACCATCGCCCGATGTAACTTCGCAAATGTTGGTGGCTATTCCGTTATATGTATTGTACGAAGCGTCTATATTTGTATCAATGTATGTAGAAAAAGAGAAGGCTAAAAAAGCAATGTTATTGTAACTATCTTATACATTGTTAGGGGTATAATTTTATTGTTTAGGTGGTATGAAGTATAAGAAATAACGTTTATATATACCTAAAAGAGTTTCTAAAACCAAGTGCTTGGGTCTATAGTAGGTATTACATCAAATAATAAACCTGCAATAGTAGCAGATAAATATGACGCTAATGTACCAGCTATAAGCGCTTTAAAACCTAGTCTGGCAAGGTCGGCACGGCGGCTAGGTGCAAGTTCGCTTATACCACCTATTTGCATACCTACACTACTAAAGTTAGCAAAACCACACAATGCAAATGATGCTACCATAGTTGCTTTGGAAGTTAAGGCTGTAGCTGCTGATGCGTTCATGCGTGTTAAATCAGAATACGCTACAAATTCATTTATGCTTAGTTTTTTACCCATAAGTGTTGCTACTTCTAACACATCTTGCTGTGGTACGCCCATGGCCCAAGCAAACGGATAAAATACCCAACCTAGCATTACATCTAAACTAAAGCCAGGATATATTAAGCCTAATATAAAATTGATTAATGCTATTAACGCTATAAAACCTATAAGCATAGCTATTACGTTTATGGCTATTTTCATACCGTCGCTAGCACCGTGCGATATAGCATCAATAATGTTGGTATAAGGGCTTTTTACTTCCAGTTTTATATCTCCTTTGGTTTGGCTTTCTTCGGTTTCGGGGTAAATAATTTTTGATATTACTAATGCGCCAGGTGCAGCCATTAAACTTGCAGTAAGCAGGTAAGCCGCAGGCACTCCCATGCTTACATACACTATTAAAATACTGCCTGCTATACATGCCATACTGCCCGACATACTTGCCAACAGTTCACTATTGGTCATAGTTGCTATGTAAGGGCGTATCATTACTTGTGCTTCTACTTGCCCTACAAATGCGCTGGCTACATTGCTTAATGCTTCTGCACCACTTACACGCATTACTTTATTCATTACCTTAGCTATTACGGCTATTACACGTTGCATTAGCCCTATGTGATAAAATATAGCCACTAACACACACACCAATATAATAGTTGCAGGAATGTTAAATGCAAACACGAACGATGTGGGCACTCTAAAATCTTGTGGTGCGCCTGTGTAGCCC
The DNA here is from genome assembly GCA_014376525.1 of Bacteroidia bacterium. Classification (GTDB taxonomy): domain Bacteria; phylum Bacteroidota; class Bacteroidia; order UBA4408; family UBA4408; genus JACMRI01. The sequence goes on from JACMRI010000006.1 coordinate 17,598, forward strand.
GTCATAGATATGCCGCCATACACAAAGTTAGCACCCTCTTTTGCCAATGCTCCTAACTTATCCATACAATGCCCCAAAAACCCAAAGAACCGAGTTACTGGCGCCACTTTTAATATTAATAAACCCAAAAATATTTGTAAGCCTATACCACTAAATACTAAGCGATAATCTATTGCTTTTTTATTGTTGGATAATAAATACGCTACTCCTAGTATAAGTATTATACCAAGTATTCCAGTAAAGTTTTGCATGTTATAAATAATTAATTTTTTACTTTTTTTAAATATCAAAAAAATAGTTGACTGTAGTGTAATTTTTTTTAAATTAGTTTGCCTGTAGCATTGCTACGGCCTGCTCTACTATTTCGTTACTATCCCAATGGGTGCTTATGTTTGGTTGTTGCAATATAGTATCCATTATGCGCTGTTGCTGTTGCCCACGCTGTAACGCCTCGCTGTAGCGCACTTGCGGGCTAAATGTAACTAATGAGTATGCGGGTATCCATACTTCGGGGTACTTAGCGTTGATGTTTATTTCTATCTTTTTTTGTAACTGAAACATAGGGTCGGCAGATAGTTCGCTCATTTCTCTAAAGTTATTTAATGCCATATCGGCAATAGCATCGGCGTCGGGCTTACGTAAGGTTTGATATTCTTTTAACACTTCTGTAAAGTTTTCGTTGTGCTTATCTATCAATTCATCAAACACTCGTACATCTTCAAAACCACAATTCATACCTTGTCCAAAAAATGGAACTAAAGCATGTGCAGCATCACCCATTAGGGCAAACTTATCGTGCATAGTCCATGGTGCACATTTTATTGTAACTAATGGCGAATTATGGTTGCGCATATATTCATCAACCAATTCGGGCATTATAGCTACGGCATCAGCAAACTGTTCGTTAAAAAATTGAGTTACTTGCTCACGTGTTTGCAAGCTGTTGAATGACGGTGCACCTTCAAACGGAAAAAATAAAGTGCAGGTAAAACTACCGTCTAAGTTGGGCAAAGCTATCATCATATATTTGCCACGCGGCCATATATGTAAGGCTTCCTTTTCCACCAAATACGACCCATTAGCACCTGCTGGTATGGTAAGTTCTTTGTAGCCACAATCTATATAAAACTGGTTATAATTAAATTGTTCCATACCCAATTGCATGCCCATACGCCCTGTGCTATACGCGCCATCTGTACATAGCACTAAATCGGAGTGGGTAAGCGTGTCGTTGCCCTCATGTTCTATAAGTACTGTACCTGCTGCTAAATCCATACTTTTGGCTTTGTGTTCAAAATGTAAGGTAACGTTATCAAAGGCATCAGCCAAATCCAACAAGCGCATGTTAAGCGTACCACGGCTTACAGAGTATATGGCTTGGTCGTTTTTGCCATAAGCATAAAATGCTTGCGAACTATCGGCATAGTGCAACTGACGCCCATACATAGGTATAGCTATTTGTTTAATATCGGCAGATATTCCTGTTTTTTCTAACGCCAACCAACCTCTATCGCTCAAGGCTAAGTTAATGCTACGCCCTGCGTAAATATTGGTTTTACGAGCATCCTGCCTACGTTCATATACATTAACTAGGTAGCCTCGTTTGGCTAAATATATGGCTGATAAACTACCTACGAGTCCAGCACCTATTATGGTTATTTTTTTTTGCATTGCGCTTTAAATCGTATAAAAATAAAATTACTCTATATCAATAGGAATATGTTTTTCGTTGCAATAATTTTCTACCTCAGTATCGTTTTTAAAATATTTATCGCAAAATTCATTTAGTTCTTTTTCTGCACCCGATATGTATTTTTCAGTAGCAGTCATTATTTTTTCGGTATGTTCTATAAACTGTTCAAACTCTTTGTTTATTTTGCATAATTTATCAATGGTTTTAAAATCTAAATTACGATGTTTTGCAGGAAATAAAACTTTACTTTGATAAGGATTCCCATTTAATTCAATAATGCCAATACCGAACGATTGATTAAGGCGTTCCATTTCATCGAGTAAATTACTACTAAATTCAAATGCTACCAAGTACCCATAATTAGCCCAACTGGAGTTAGAAACTGCCTGAAAAAACGCTTTTTTTAACTCGCTATCGTTGTTAATTTCCTTTTTAATTTCGTACGAGTTGAGTTTAAATGTATCTGTACGATTAATTGATTTCAAAAAATTTTGACTCGCTTTAGTTTGCAAGTTTAAAAACTTAACGCCCACCATATCAGGGTGTGTCCATATTTGATTATTGTCTTTTCCGTTGGATTGCTCATGAAAAATAGTTTTTGAAAACACTGAACTGTTGTTTAAATAACTACTCAACAATTTATGTAAATCTCGCTCGTCGTAAGTTTTTACTTTTTCAGTTTTTGCAATTTTAGTTACAGGTGTTTCGGTTATACCACTTAAAACTTCTTCGCCAATGGCTAGCTCATTTTTTGTTAAGTAATACGTATATAGTTTGTCGTTTTGTTTTATACGTTTTACCCTTGTATCTCCACTTCGTATAAAATCGCCAAGGCTAGCTGAAATAGTCCCTGTGGGAGTTTTTGAAATGCCAAAATCAAAATATTTTTTTATAACAATATGATTAAAAACATCTGTAGCCTTTACAGGTTTACCAATGTCTTCTAAACTTTTTAATACGGCCTCTTTTATTGTCATTTGTAACTTTTATTATCTTATCAATATTTATTCCCTACTTACTTGGCGTAAGCATTAAATCTTGTTCTATTTCGGGTACGTAGTCGCTTTTGTCTAGTATGGTTATTGTTTTTTCTATGGTTTTAAAACCTGCTGCTTCTATACTTACTTCGTAGGTGCCTGCGGGCAATATCATTATGTATTTATTGCTATTTACGTTAGATAAATAGGTGCCGTATATTTCGGTAGTTTTAGTATCAGTAACAGTAATAGATACTTGCGCTACTTTTTTAACTAGGTCTGTACTGCCACAGTTGCCACGTAGTACGGTTTGTTTGGCTTCTACGTCGTTAAAAGTTATACGGTATATATCTTGGTCGCCCAAGCCCTCCTTGCGCACAGCAGTTATGTACCC
>JACMRI010000007.1 GCA_014376525.1 Bacteroidia bacterium
GTATGACGCCTGCACTAATGCCGATGCACTAATAATAGCAACTGAATGGAGCCTATTTCGCACCCCCGATTTTGAGAAGGTAGGAGCAGCATTAAAAAACAAAACCATATTTGATGGACGAAATTTATATGAACTATCATTCATGCAAGAACACGGTTTTTATTACGAAAGCATAGGCAGAAGTACGGTGAAGTAAAACAAAATAAAAATTGCGCATTTGTGATATCAACAGACTATAAAACATGAATACAATAACCATATATAATTCGCAACAGGAAGCTGAACAGGCACAACTAAAACGTACTGCTATGCAAACGCCCATAGAGCGCCTTCAAGAAGTGTATGCCCTTATACAACGTATGTACCCGTTAAGTGAGCGCAAACCAAGTAGCAATAAAATTTATTTTACCGACGATAGAAAATGAATTTATTCGTAGATAAACATTTCCATTTATTAAAACTACTACTCGCCGAAAACGTAAAATTTATTTTAGTAGGAGGATATGCTGTTATATATTACGGATACAAACGTACTACTGGCGATTTGGATATTTGGTTTGAACCAACTAACAAAAATAAATTACAACTAATAAAAGTATTAAAACAGTTTGACTTTGATAGTAATGGGGTTGAACACATTGCCCAACTTGATTTTACAACACATTTAGCATTTAATTTTTGGGACGAGCCTGAGCGTGTTGATTGCCTTACAGCAATAAGTAATGTTAATTTTAATGATGCTTACGAACAGCGCACCATTGCTAATTATGACGATGTAAATATTCCTTTTATTCATTACAATCACTTAGTATTATCTAAAATATCATCAGAACGATTAAAGGATAGAGCAGATGTAGAAGAGTTACAAAAAGTTAATAAATTTAAATCATAAACAACTACCTTAACCAACTAAGACAATATTCGTGCATTAGTACCATTAACTAAACTATACAATTTACAAAACCAAAATACACTATGACTATACCCAATTTTACTAATACACCTACCATAGACCAAGTAGGCATTGAAGAGCGTGTAGCACGCCTCAACACACGCAGTATAAAAAAAGCGTCTAAAGTACAAGGCTTAAAACTAGCGTTGAATATGATAGACCTTACCACCCTTGAGGGTAAAGATACCGAGGGCAAAGTGCGCCAAATGTGCTACAAAGCCTTGCACCCACACATAGCCATGCCCGACTTACCTACAACGGCTGCGGTGTGCGTGTTTCCTACTTTTGTAAAAATAGCTAAAGATGCTTTGCGCGGCAGCAATGTAAAAGTAGCAGCAGTATCCACTGCTTTTCCTGCGGGACAAAGCACACGTGAGGTAAAAATTGCCGACACTAAATTTGCACTAGATAGCGGTGCCGACGAAATAGATATGGTAATAAGCCGTGGCGAATTTTTAAAAGGCAATTACAATTTTGTGTTTGACGAAATAGCCATTATAAAAGACCTATGTGGCGATATTCGTTTAAAAGTAATATTTGAAACAGGCGAAATAGGTAACCTCGACAGCGTGCGTCGTGCAAGCGATATAGCCATGTATGCAGGTGCCGATTTTATAAAAACCTCCACAGGAAAAATACAACCTGCCGCTACACCATTCGTTACCTTAGTAATGCTAGAAGCCATACGCGACTACTACTACGCCACAGGACGCATGGTAGGTATGAAACCCGCAGGAGGTATAAGCACCGCCAAAGCCGCATTGCAAAACTTAGTTATGGTTAAAGAAACCTTAGGCAGCGCATGGCTTACTAACGAATGGTTCCGCTTTGGCGCAAGCAGCCTTGCTAATGATGTAGTATTACAACTTATTACACAAAGCACAGGCGTGTACCACAGCATGGATTACGTTAGTAAAGATTAAACCAACTTACGTCTATTATCTAATTACTAACATCTGTAATCATATATCTAACTACTTACATCTAACATAAAAATGGCAAAGAAAGAAATTAAAAAAACAACCCCAACTAAAGGTACTAAAGACCTAAGTTTAGACTTTAAAGGAGTGTGGGAATATGCTCCAGCACCCGAAGATAGTAAACATATTACCATAAAACCGCAATACGATTTATTCATCAATGGTAAATTTGTAAAGCCCATGTCAAAAAAATATTTTGATACTATAAACCCTGCAACAGGCGTAAAACTTAGCGAAGTAGCCGATGCTAACGAAAAAGATGTGGACCTTGCAGTAAAAGCTGCCCGCAATGCCTACGATAATGTATGGAGTAAAATGCCGGCTAAGGAGCGTGGCAAATACCTATACCGCATAGCACGTATGATACAAGAACGTGCACGCGAATTTTCGGTAATAGAAACATTAGACGGTGGTAAATCCATACGTGAAAGCCGAGATATAGATGTGCCATTGGCAGCTAATCATTTCTTTTATTACGCAGGTTGGGCAGATAAATTAGACTATGCCTTCCCTAACCGCAAGCCAGAATCTATAGGCGTTGCAGGACAAATTATCCCGTGGAATTTTCCGTTATTAATGGCAGCTTGGAAAATAGCACCAGCACTTGCAACAGGTAATACGGTGGTGTTAAAACCGTCGGAAACCACGCCACTAACCGCACTTAAACTAGCAGAGATAATGCAAGAATGTGGCTTGCCCGATGGTGTAGTAAACATTGTAACAGGCGCAGGAGTTACAGGTGCAGCCATTGTAAACCACCCCGACATTAACAAAATAGCATTTACAGGGAGTACAGGTGTAGGCAAGTACATACAAAAAGCGGTAGCAGGTACTAACAAAAAACTCACCTTAGAATTAGGCGGAAAAGCTGCGCACATAATATTTGACGATGCACCAATAGACCAAGCGGTAGAAGGAATTGTAAACGGAATATTTTTTAACCAAGGGCACGTATGTTGCGCAGGCTCTCGTTTGTTTGTACAAGAGTCGGTTGCCGAAGTAGTTATACGCAAACTAAAAGACCGCTTACAAACCCTTATTATAGGCGACCCTATGGATAAAAATACCGATATAGGCGCTATTAACAGCCAAAAACAATACGACAGCATTAACAACTATTTAAAAATAGCCAAGAACGAAGGTTTAGATATTTATCAGCCTACGTGCAGCATACCAAGCAAAGGATTGTTTATACGCCCTACGTTGTTGTTAAACGCATCGCAATCGCATAAGGTGGTGCAGGAAGAAATATTTGGACCAGTGCTTGCAATACAAACATTTCGCACTATAGAGGAAGTAATAGAAAAAGCTAACAATACACCATTTGGGCTAAGTGCAGGTGTATGGACAGACAAAGGCGCAAAAATATTTAACCTTACTACCAAACTTAAAGCAGGTATAGTATGGGCAAATACCTACAACAAGTTTGACCCTACTTCGCCGTTTGGTGGATTTAAAGAAAGTGGATTTGGACGTGAGGGTGGTTTGCACGGATTAATGCCGTATTTAAACTTTTAATGTAAGAAAGTGAGTAAAACGTATATACATATCTATATATTACTATGTATGCTGTTATCACAAACGTGTAAGGCACAGGTAAGCAAGTTGGATTCTATGAATGCGAAAGCACTCCGTAGTCCCGATTATAGTATGACTCAAGAATTATTTGAGCATAAATATGGATATGGTGCGTATAACAACGAAATTATTCCGCTCTATTTTAATGTACGCCGCAAAGCACATTACCAAGTTGCACTAGCAGCACCATTAGCCACATTGGGTATATTGGGAATAAGTGCATTGGCAAACGGTATTAAAAACACTCAACTACACAGCAGCGTTATTTTGGTTACGTTTATACCACTATTGGGCTTTGGCGGGTTTTATACATTTAATGGAATAAAAGAAAGCATACGTTTTACCAAAAAAAGATTGTTGCAAGATCTCATACATTACAAGCAAACAGGAATACCAAGCCGAC
>JACMRI010000063.1 GCA_014376525.1 Bacteroidia bacterium
AATAAGCTATGGAACACTTGCGGAAACGGGGGTCTTTGCTATTGCACTAAGGCTACCGCAAGCGTCTTGCTTGTGTGTTTTTTACTTGTAAAAAGTTATTTGTTAAAATACTCCTGCCATTACAAGCGTTAGGTAAACATGTAGGCTACCGCAAGCGTATTGTTTGTGTGTTTTTTACTTGTAAAAAGTTATTTGATAAAATACTATATTTGATAAAATTAAACAAACTTATGTACCTACATAATTATGAAAATTACAAGCAACAAACGCACAAGCGGGACGCTTGCGGTAGCGCAAAACGGCTATCTAACGCTTGCGGTAGCGGGGAGCACAACAAAATAAGGGCGGACACGGCAAAGGAGACCCAACTGGTAAAGCTGCTCATGAAGCGGAAAAGAAATTTAAATAATGCGAACTATGCTGAAAAATAAGTTTGTTATTTTGATGTTTTTGTTTTTAGTTGCAACAACTGGGTACGGTCAGCAGATGGATACAGCTTTAATATTAAAGCATTTAAAGATTAGGTTATTGACTGAACTGGATTTAGGACTACTAAAAGAAACTGCATTAAATGATTTTTTAAAAAGAGAGTTAAACGCTACTGTTTTAAAATCAAAAGGTTTTGAAAATTTTGTATTCTTTAAGATTGGTAGCCAAACTTTAGCGATTGATACTATTAAAGAAGGCAAAAAAATAGCTACTTATACGACGCCTGCTTGTTTAAAGAATGCAGAAGAATGCTGTTTTGTATATGCCTTCAATAAAAATAATAAGGGATTTTATAGGGTCAAAGGAACAAAAAGCAACGATTTTTTGAATTTATATAATAGTATGGAACAGTGGCAATACTGGAAAGTTCCTGCAAAAATTAATGAATCTACCATTAATCAATTCATTAAAGATTATTGGGTTGATGGATTAGACTTAGCATGTTTGTTGCGTTCATTAACAGGAAAGACAGGCAATTGCTTAGATTATTTTTCCCACTTAGGCGTAGAGTTAGGTAATTAAGGGTCGGTGGGCTATACGGTTAGCTAAGATTAGTTTAAAACTAAGCTTTAGTATTGGTTATAAACGTTAAAAGCTACCCTCCCCGCTGTTCCAAGTGTTCCTAAGGCTACCGCAAGCTCCTTGTTTGTGTTTTTTTTACTTGTAAAAAGTTATTTGATAAAATACTATATTTGATAAAATTAAACAAACTTATGTACCTATATAATTATGAAAATTACAAGCAACAAACGCACAAGCGGGACGCTTGCGGTAGCGCAAAACGGCTATCTAACGCTTGCGGTAGCGGGGAGCGGTATATGCGGGATATAAAGATTATAGAGTAGGAATTAATAATGAAAGGGTAAGATATGGAATTCAAAACAAAGGAGTCCATGAACTCATTAATTCCCCTTATTTTAAGTACAATCAAAACAATGAAACAAGCTTATATTATATGAATCAAACCAAATACAAATACTCTCTATGGTAAACAAATTAAAAAAAACATTGTTATTAATTAATATAATTATTTGGATGACTTCTTGTGGAAATTTTCTTGTCCCCAAATTATACTTTTCAAACTATAAAACTGTAATTGATAAACAAAAAAAAAATACTGATAGTTCATTAAACCTAAATGGCTTTTATTTAGAAAATGTTGCTTTTATTATAACATCTAACGAGAGTAAAGGGAGAGTAGAAAATGCAAATTTTTGTTACTTTTTCTTTAAGAATAATTTGTACTGTAAAATTTTAATTCCCAATGGATTTAATTCATATGAAATTAACTCCATAGATGATTTGCCTCGTGTTTTAGAAAATGCAAATAGGGATAAAAAAGATATTGCAGTTGATTGGTCGTTTTATGAAATAAATAATAATAAAATATTCTTACATGATTTATCAAGTGATTACTCTCATCCTTTTGTATTAAATAAAACTTTAGATTACACAATTTACGAATATGAATTGTCTAGTAACAATGAAATAATAGCTAATGGTCAGATAACCAAGTATAAAAAAAAGTATGGAATTGATACAAAAAAGATAGCTAATTGGAATAATAAAATTAAAAGAAATAATTATAAATTCATTGAACTAAAAGTGAAACCAGACTCTTTAAATAATCATTTTTTCAAAATTTATAATAAATATTTAAAAACAGAATCCTTAAATTACGACTTCTTAATGGAATAACGATGACCCTAAGGGCTATGGGTATTATGGTACTTATAATTCTAATTATTTATTTTATTAACAAGCTATGAAATCAACTTTATTATTTTTAACGCTATTAAGTGGGTGCATCAGTATTCAAAAACCGTCAAGTTCATTTTTGAAAAAAATAAATAATAAGGTAATATCACAAAATATAATTAATAAAAACGGCCATTTTTACACTAAAGATAATAACCCTAAAGACTTATTCCCTTTGTTTTTTTTTAGCAACAATACCGTGTATTATCCATTTTCGCTAGGCGATGGAGGTACACAACAGTTTAAATTTAACAAAGAACATGATTATTATTCACCAATTGGTTATGCTGAAAATAATTGGGGTGTTTATGTGGTTAAAAATGATACTCTTAATGTAACCATGTTTAATGTTTTCAGAACTCAAGGACAATCTGTAATTATGATTGAAATAAATTATCAAGGTATTATTAAAGGGAGCTCTAATATATTAAACTGGCATATTGTGCCACCTTATCCTGATAGCGTATATATTAATAATTATTACTTTAGAGAAGGTTTGATTCCAAGAAACTATCAATTCAATGTTTGTATTGATAAGTATAAAATTGATAGTAGCAAAGCTTTTATAAATAAATTTAGGGCAAAATAAAATAGCTATGCGAGAGCACATTTGTATTTTAATGATTTGGATTGTTTTTGTAAATACAAAAATAACTACAGCACAAACTTTATATTGTAATATAAAGTTTGTGAATAAAACAATTGCTTGCGAGCCTAGTAATAAAATTGGCTTTAGTAAGGCCTGTTTTTACCTTTACAGAAATGCTGTTTATGAAATAAAATTAAGAAACAACAATTTATTAACTATTAAAATAATTGATATTGAAAAAGAACGATTGTTAGTTTTAGAACAAAATACTGTGAAAAAGACAAGTTCTTTTTTTAATGAGAAACCAATCTACATTAATATCAATGAAATTGCATCTATAAAAACAAATGACAATAGAGAGATAAAGCTAAACGGCTATCATACGGTAATTACAAATGATTCAGTTTCATATAATTTAAAATCGTCACACGTAAAATTATTTAAAAATGATACGGTAGAAACCGAGGTGCTAAGTTATTTTTATAGAGATGTATATAATTATGTTTATGTAGAAAATAATAAAATGTATTGGTTTGAGGGACAGCATTTGTTTGATAGACCAAAAAATAAAATAGCAAGAAGCACATCTATTAAAAAAAATATAATTTGGTTTACTCCCAATAAAGTTGATGTTATTAACGGTTTAGCTTTGGGATTATTCCCTACTAATGATAAAAACGCCTTATTGATAAATGGTGTAAATATTGAAATAAACCCCATAATGCTTTTTATTTTATTAAGAGCTCCATTTACAAACATATACCCAGACAGCTTAGATTATGTAACAAACCAAGTAATCAATAATTGTGAAACAAAAATTAAAGGTGTAAACGTTAGTGTATTAGGTTCTGTTGGAAGTATTGAAATTAATGGAATTAATATTGGTGGGATAAACTCTACCATTGATGTAATGAAAGGTTTATCTGTATCAGGCTTAAATAATTTCAATTATTATTTAAAAGGAGTGAGTATTGCGGTTTTAAGAAATAGAGCTACTATAGCAAGAGGCGCGCAAATTGGATTAATTAATAAGGCTACTAACTTGAGAGGAATACAAATTGGGTTGTGGAATATAAATAAAAAAAGAAAACTACCTTTTATTAATTGGCAGTTTAAACCATAATACCGATAGCCTCCTTGATAAATTAGCAAATAAATAAAGCCACGCAGTGCGTGGCTTTTGTAGGTTTAGGTCTTTTGTTAGGGTGTTGTGCAGTATTAAATATTAAAAGCACAAATGAGATTTTAACGTAGGTAGTGTTAATAGTACAACCATAAAATACTTCACAAAACTGCATATTATTTAACCCTACTACACTACTTTAATTCATTATTTTAAAAAGCGTTGCATATTTGTTTTATACCAAAGCAAATTAATGAACGTAGTACTAAAAAATAATTGTGTAGCATCACTTATTTCCTTGTTAATCAACAAGATAATAAGTAATGCTTTTTTGTTTTTTAATTTTCATAAATCATTGATTATCATTATTATTGTAATTGTAAAATGTAACTTACAACAGTACAGTAAAGCGTTCTTTTTATGCACAAAAACACCTCTCCTATAAATGAAAAAAGAGGCGTGTACTACTCATTTGTCAGCAACTAAAACGGAGTTGTCGGTCGAAAAACTAAGAACCTATCCAGGTTTTGAAACACTATCCAACAGTGATGCGTTAATACACATTGATGCAATAAAAAAGCTAGCTAGAGTGTTGTATTCAGCTTATCAATACGACCAACAAAAAAACAATAAACCAAGCCAATAAAATTATGAGCAACGACCTTGAAATTTTTACCCCATTCGCCAAAAAAAACAAATTTGCAGAGCGTATAGAGGGTAGCAACTGCATTGTATATACACGAGTTTCTACCAAGGAACAAGAAAAAGGCTACAGCCTCGAAACCCAAAAACGTGAAATAGAAAACACCTGCGAAAAAGGTAATTTCCCTATCCTTGCCTACTTTGGTGGTGTGTTTGAAAGCGCACAAACCGATGAGCGCACGGAGTTTAATCGTATGCTGAAATTTGCTCGCCGAAGCTCCGAAAAAGTATCGTACATAATGGTGTATAGCGTAGATAGATTTTCTCGTTCGGGCGCAAATGCCACATACATAGCCAATGAATTACGTAAGGAAAACATAAAAATATTTGCAGTAACACAACCCTCCGATACTTTTACGGCAACAGGCAAAATGCAACAAAATATGCAGTTCATATTTTCGGAATATGATAATGATTTGCGCCGAGAAAAATGTACCGCAGGTATGAAAGAAATGTTGCTCAATGGCTACTGGTGTTCTCGTCCGCCATTGGGCTACACTCAAATTACTCGTAAAAAACGAGAGAACACAGGACTTACCGAACGACAAAAAACAATTGTAAACCCAACTGGAGAGTTAATACGCAAGGCATTTTATTGGAAAGCCAACGAACATTTGCCCAATGTAGAAATACTACATAAATTAAAGGCATTAGGTTTAAAACTAAGCAAACAACAACTTACCAAAGTATTGAGTAATCCGTTTTATTGCGGTGTACTCACGCACAATATGCTTAATGGCGAAGTGGTGCAAGGCAAGCACGAAAAGTTAATTTCTAACGAATTATTTTTACAAGCCAACAACATAAAAAGTAGGCAAACTACTTGGAAACACAGTACCGATTTTGCTGATGTGCCGTTAAAGAATTTTTTAAAATGTGGTACGTGTGGTAGTCCATTTGTGGGCTATGTAGTAAAGAAAAAAGGCTTGTGGTATTACAAATGCAATAAGATAGGGTGCAAGTGCAATCGTAGTGCAAAAACGCTCAACGAGTTGTTTATGGAACACTTGCGAAGTTACCACTTGCACCACAATGCCCTTGCTCCTGTAAAGGACGAATTTATAAAGTTGTTTCACGAAAATGCAAAAGATAGTGTAAACAATGTAAGCCTGTTAAAAGGTCGTTTAAAAGACCTTAAAAATAAAATTGAGGTATTGGAGGAGCGTTATGCTATAGGCGAAATAGACAAGGAATTGTTCACTAAATTCAGTACAAAATATCGCACCGAAAAAACGGATTTAAGCACAGAAATTGACAGTTTGAGTTTTGAGAACTCGAACCTTGAGAAATGCGTTGAAAAGTATGCCCAATTACTTACCAAACTGCCTATTTTATGGTCTTCTAACGGTTATAAAGGAAAGTTAGAATTGCAAGAATTGTTGTTTCCCGAAGGAATTGTATATGACCGTGAAATTAGCAATTATCGAACCCCAAAAATAAACGAAGCCGTTTTTGCAATGGCACAATTAGCAAAGCTTACAACTCAAAATAAAAAAGGGACTTTAAGTAATAATTACCTAAAGTCCCCTTGTGTAGCGGGAATTGGACTCGAACCAATGACCTTCGGGTTATGAGCCCGACGAGCTACCAACTGCTCTATCCCGCAATGTGAGTGCAAATGTAATTATTATTCCTTACCACAATTAATTATATTTACGTTATTTTTATTTTGATTGGAAATCAATTATTTACACTCTATTTTTTAAAGTAAATACCTCACGCAAATGAATTTACTTACTTTGCACTATGTTTAATTTATCACGCTTTCCATCGTTAAAACTACTGTTACCCGTTATGTTGGGCATTGTGTTAAGTGTAAGTATATACAACCAATTAGCGCAAACAACTACCGTATGGATTTGCCTGGCGTTGCTTGCTGTACTAGCACTTATAAGTTATTTAATAATCAAAAAAGGTAATTCATACCTCATTACATTATTATTGGTTGTGGTTAGCGCTTGTTATGGTTATATAAGTTGTGGATTTTTAGCACAAACAAATACAGTGCATTTATTACCCTCACACAATTATTATTACTCTGGTGTAATTAAAGAATTGTCGGCATCAAATACATCGCTAAAAATAAATTTAAAAGATGTTACACTATTATTATCTAATGATAAGCAAGAACGCTTAACACAACAGTTGGTGGTATATATTAAGGACTATGCAACCAATAACTTACAGCCTAATGATACCTTATGTTTTTACACCGCTATAAATTCTACGCAAATAATTACAAATCCATTTACTAGTAATTTATCTAATTATTATCGCTATCACAACTTTGGGTTTTCGGCATATGCTACTCCGCAAAGCATTGTGTATATAGGTAAAAATACAAGTTTAAGTGTTATTAAATTTGCTTATCAAATTAATCAAAAATTATTTAGGCTATTAAAATTACACCTTACCAACGATGAGCTTGCTATAACTACTGCTATGCTATTGGGCAATGATAATTTTATAGCCAACGAAACCCTAAACGATTATAAGGCTACAGGGCTTATGCACATACTGTCGGTTTCGGGTATGCACGTGGCACTTATATATGGTGGTTTGTTGTGGATATTGGGTTTGTTTAAAATTAACACGCGGCGCTCTATTTGGGTTAATGTGGGAAGCTTATTATTTATATGGTTGTATATACTTATTATAGGTAGCCCAATAGCGGCGGTACGTTCAGCATTTATGATTTCGTTTTTAATATTTGCGCGCATTACTCGCAACGAAGCCAATACGCTTAATGCACTTGTTGCTTCGGCTACATTATTGTTACTATATAACCCGTTAAGCCTTATGGATATTGGGTTTCAGCTATCTTATATGGCTATATTGGGTATTGTTGTTTTAAATCCATTACTCAAAAAATTATATTCTCCCAAAAATAAATTGGTGTATTACCTTTGGGAATTAACTACCGTAAGTATAGCTGCGCAACTGTTTACAACTCCCCTCCTATTGTATTATAGCCACACGTTTAGCAACTATTTTTTAATAAGTAATGTGTTGTGTATAGGCTTGTCAGAGATTATAATGTATTGTGCTATTGTGGTAGTGTTTTTAAGCCCTGTACCTTATTTGGGGTTTGCAAGCGCATACATTTTATCGTTAGCCATACAATTAATGAACCTACTTACCAACTGGATAGCCCAATTGCCCAATACCATAAGTTACATATACACCATTGATAAATATAGTGTAGGCTTGTGTTATGGAGTAATTGTATTGGTAATAGCATTAATTATAACCCGCAAAAAGCACTACTTTATATATGCGCAACTTACCTTGTGTGCGCTATTATTTTACACTGCATTTATTTATTATAATAAAATAAACACGAGTAAAACAGTAATATATGCGCACAAAAACACAGTAGGTATTTATGCACAAAATAAAAGCTCAGCGTGCTTATATTACACCAACACATTAGATGAAAAAACAATAACTCAAGTACTGAATTACAATAAACAACAATGCATAACGCACTTTAAAACGCAGCAAATAGTGTCTTTACCTAATTATAAACTAAAAAAAATTGTAGTAAATAACAAGTTTCAATTGTGCAATACAAAGCATACTTTCGCGCATAATAAAACTATGACACTTTGGTTCAACAACAAATATTATAATCCATTATTACACTCCAAACATTTAGTTGCTAATGGATTTGTAGTTTTTTAGCCCCACCTCATTACCATAATAATTCCTTTATTATTATAAGTTTTGGTTTGAGATTTAGCTTGTAGTACATAGTAGTAAGCACCATCGGTTACTGGCTTGCATCGTAATGTTTTTGGTAAGATAATTACGAATGGTTTTTACTTGATGGAAATTGCAATACTGCATGGGTATATTATCAAATATTTAAAACAATCCTTTGCGTCCATCGCAAATTATAGACTGTACTTTTATGCCTCTGCTAACCATTTTTTTAATGCCAAATAAATACGACTTATTTGTTTCTGATTTAACATATTGCTTGTACAAAACAGTACCTGTAATGCTATATTTAAATACCATTACACCAAATTTTCTACCAAAATAAATAGAGACCATTAGGACCTTAGCAACACTCGGAAACCTAGTTTCTCTAAACGTTTTAACGCTGTCTATTTTGCGCTGAATAGTTTTTGTAGAACAATTATATTTTACCAAAAGTTGGGTGTAAGTTTACTTACCCTCCGTGTATTCTTCCTAAAGAACAAGCGTATTTAAAAGTTCTCCGCCTATAAATTGTTTCCCGCAACAGCGCACATATATAGCGTTGTTTTTGATTGTAAAACCCATCTTTTGAGACGGTTTTACTTTTGCAATAAAAGCAGTTTTTTTATTTATAGTCTTTGATTTTTTCAAAGCTAAGTATATTAAGGTGTAACGAGATTTTTAGCACCATAAATGTTTATTACCCCGATTTTATAAATAATGGAACACCTTTGGGTAATGTAGCCAATGCACCACAATTACCTATGTTTTCATCAGTCAATTTATTAACCAATCTTAGCCACAAGCTTACACTACCATACAATCCATTGGCGATGAGTACCCTACCTTTGTACTGCCTTACAGGATTAAGCAATACAGAATATTTAAACAACTCTTAACAACAAACTACTTATATTCCCTACTTTTACCAATACTAATGTAAATGTACAGTTGATAAACTACCAACTAAATGAAGATAAAGAATACCTACAAAGGTTATTTTTATAGTACTAATAATGTGTAAATATTTACAAAATTCACTTTTACCATAGTTATGTAACAAGATAACGCTACTTGGGGCAATAAACTGATAAAACAGTAGTACCAAAAAATTAATTATTATGTTGAAAAATTAATTGAAAATAAATAATCAACGAGTAGTGTTAAAAAGATAAATAACTATATATTTGCAATCAATATAAAAAAAATAATAGAATTATATAACACAATGAAAAAAGAAATTCACCCAGCTAGCTACCGTTTAGTAGTATTTAAAGATATGTCTGTTGATTCAGCGTTTTTAACAAAATCATGTATTGATACAAAAGACACTATCAAATGGGAAGACGGAAGCGAATATCCATTAGTAAAATTAGAAATCTCTAATCAAAGCCATCCATTTTATACAGGTAAAGTAAAAATGTTAGACATTGCAGGACGTATTGATAAATTCCGCGAGCGTGCTTCGAAAAAATCAGTTGTAGCTGCTAAATAATTTTTAGCATTCTAATTGTTTGTAAATTACTAAAAGACATATACTCGTATATGTCTTTTTTAGTTTTATAGCATTTGTATAAATACTTATTTTAACATCAATATACCATGAACACCCCATATACAGTAGCCGAACGCTTTTTGCGTTATGTACAAATAGACACACAAAGCAATGCCGAAAGCCCAACTTGCCCAAGTACCGCCAAACAAAAAAACTTGAGTGCACTACTCGTGCAAGAGCTTACCGCCATGGGTATAAGCGATGCGCTGTTAGACGAAAATGGCTATGTATATGCCACAGTACCCAGCAATACAACCAAAAAAGTACCTACAATATTCTTTTGTGCACACGTAGATACCGCCCCCGACTGTAGCGGAACTAACGTAAAACCTATTGTACACCACAACTACCAAGGGCAAGACATAGTACTGCCCGACGATGCTAAGCAAATAATTACCACTAATAAGCACCCGTTACTACTAAACCAACTAGGCAATGATATTATAACTGCTAGCGGACTAACCTTATTGGGCTCGGACGATAAGTCGGGAGTGGCAGAAATAATGGACGCCGCACATTTTTTGATTAATAATCCCCAAATAAAACACGGCGATGTAAAACTGTTTTTTACGCCCGATGAAGAAATAGGACGAGGCGTGGATAAAGCTAATTTAAAACTCTTGAATGCTGACTTTGGCTACACGCTAGATGGTGGCGAAGTAGGCGACTTAGAAGAGGAAACATTTAGTGCCGATGGTGCCACATTAATAATACATGGCGTAAGTACACACCCAGGTTATGCCTATAATAAAATGGAAAACGCTATGAAAATAGCAGGCGAAATAATAGCTACACTACCACGCAATGCAAGCCCCGAAGGTACTAAGGGTATGGAGGGTTTTGTACACCCAACAAGTATTAGTGGTGTGTTGGAACGTTGCGAAGTGCATTTTATTCTGCGAGATTTTGTTACTGCTAACTTGGCTACTCACCAACAATTATTAAAAAATACAATAACTGAAGTAATGCGCAACTATCCTAATAGCAGCTACGAATTTACTACACGAGAGCAGTACCGCAACATGAAGGAAATACTTGTGCAACACCCCAATATAGTGGGCTATGCCGAGGAAGCCATTAAAAGTATAGGCTTAACACCCAACAAAAATAGCATACGTGGCGGTACAGATGGTTCTCGACTTTCGTTTATGGGATTGCCATGTCCCAACTTATTTGCAGGCGAACACGCTATACACAGCAAGCACGAATGGGTAAGCATACAAGACATGCAAAAATCGGTTGATGCTATTGTAGAAATATGTAAAGTGTGGGAAGAGAGAAGTTAGAAGTATACTAAAATCGAATTACGAACTAACACTTTCAACAAGA
>JACMRI010000064.1 GCA_014376525.1 Bacteroidia bacterium
TAAAAAAACACCAGAAATGTCTATTACACCTAAATTTCGTTTTAAGCTGTATTTCGTCAGCAATATCAAAAAAAAATTCAGCGCCTATTCCCAATACACACTTTTTAGTTATAAAAGTGTTGTATATAATAGGTGCACCTAGCACTATTCGTTTAGCTATCACTTTTTGTGTTAGGTAAGAATCTGGTATAATAAATTTAACTTGAGCAGTAGTTTTGTACATTCCAAATCGTATACCCGTACTTATATATGATTTATTACTTGTGCGCAAGTTAAAAAGCATTCCAAACATTGGCGCTACACCAAAACTTATACTACGCACACTTAGTTTGTCGGAGTTAATATTTACATTTTGTAACCCACCTATGTTTATTTGGCTTTGCGCCATAGTTTCTAATGCTATAGTAGCGCGCTTGTTGGCATATAATTCTTGCCCATATAAGTTTATATTCAGAAAATAAAATAGTGCTATTAGGTGTAGTTTTTTCATTAACGTTTATGTAATATAACGAAGCTTTGTTAATTTTTAACAAGGCTTTGTATGGTTAGTTTTTATAAAACGATTTTAGTAGTTTTTTACCGTTACTTAATTCAAAACAAAAGTAATAGTTTCCGTTTTCAACAGATGTAACATCTATTTGTTTTGTTAGTTTATCTACTGTGTATGTTGTAGTTACTGGCTCTCCATATTCATCAAATAATTTAACATCTATTACATCTCCGTCTTCCTCATTTTCGTTTTCGCTAAAAGCGTAATTAAACACCGAATTTGAAGGGTTTGGATAAAGTGTAATATCCTAATTTCAATACCCCCCGAATACCTTATTGTATAAGGATTAAATTAATTATTTATAAGAGGCAATCCAACTTCTTTTTTCGCATATACTTTTATAGGAAATGCTAATTTGAATTGGATTGAACTTCCTCTACTTATTGAGTTTACGCCAAACCAAGGTTGCGGTTCATTATTTTTAATTACAAAAATTGCAGACCTAGATACTACACGTGTACCTTGCTCAAAATATAACTGAGCCTCTAAAAACCTACGTCCTTTTCTATATAGTTCATAACTTAATCCTAATTTAAAAGATATACTTTTATTTTTATTATTATGCCCTGCGTAGGTAACAATTTCAATACTATCGCCAAAAGGCGTTAATGATTTTCCATGAGATATAGGGTCAAAAAATACAGGCTTATTTTTTATATTTAAAAACATTAAGTCAATTCCTGTATATAAACTTAGCGACCTTATTTTTTTTTCCTTATTAATACTTGAGTACGTCCGTGCTAATTCTTTTTTATAAAATAGAGGCACTTTTAAGATCGGCATACCTGCATATACCCCATCATTATTATAACTTTTGTAATTCGTGTATGGACTTGTGTCTTTTGTGTAAAATTCAATCCCAATTTTACTATTTGCTTGGTCGCCTGTAACAATGCCAAATCCAAACGTTTGTTTGTTTTTTACATACTCTAAGTTTACCCCTAGTAGTAAAGGGGCTAGTATTGGCTTATCTTTTAATATGTATTGTGTATGAAATTGAAAATAATCTTCGGGTTTATTATTTATTTTAAGATAATTTACATCAGCTTTAATTCCTACAGTAGGTGTTATATAAAAACCATTTGTGCTTTGCGCACAAATGGTTTTTATTGATAACACAATACTTATTAGTATTATGTGTTTTTTCATTTTATTATAAGTTTACTCTAATTTCTAAATTACGTGAAGTAGAAACTAAAACATTAGCTGCGTTATAATATTTTACTACAGCATTTAATCTATATTTACTATAATTACCAGCAGTTTGAGACGGTTTATACTTACTATATACTGCTGGTGTTTGTCCCGCGACAGTGCCTGGAGATGTAAGTGGAGAAACATTAGATAATGAGTTGCATCTTCTTTTATAAACAGCTAATCCTGCTCCCGAATTAAATTCAAAACTAAAATAATCATTTTGATTTGTTGTTAAAAAAGACTGACTAGCATCAATTACAATATCAAAATAAATTCCAAATTTTGAATGACGTAATGTTGCCGTAATAGGAGTTCCTGCTGATGATATTCCATTAGGCATATTTGTAAAATCGCTTCTTTGTCCAACACCAGTTTCTACACATATTGAAGCTAATTTACCTCCTGCATTACCATTTTCTACAAGCTCTATAACACTTTGTTCAGTAGTATATCTCTTAATGTTTGGATTAGCAGTATTCTCATTTACCAAATCAGCATACATAGCTATATTAGCTACAGGTAAAACATATACATACTCCGTTACTTTGTTTAATTTATAAAGATAATTACCTATCTGCACTACAAAATCTTTATTTAAAATTTGAGATACAAATTCATCTTTAATTACATCATTATTTGGTTGCAAAGCTACAACTTCTGCATACGATAAAAAATCCATGTTTTTAACATCGTTTAAAAACACATTACGTTCATCTACAAGTTGATTTTCTACTATGTTTACGTAATCAGCTGATGTTTTGAACACCAACATATTATTTGCCGTTGTTACATTCAGTTCAGTTAATGTTCTTTGATTATTAGTATTATTTACTGAAGTTGATTTTGTTGCTTCAGTTTCTTGTTTAATTGTATTTTTTTTACAACCAATTATTACACCTGCAATTAGAGCAAGAACACTTGCTGCATAAATTGAATTTTTCATTTTTCTAAAATTTTAAATTTTTGTTTACTTATTTAAAATTTCCACTTTGCCAAGCCTGCACAAGTTACTTGTTGTTTATAGTGCATTTACAATTAAAAAATAGCGTGGGAAACGTTGCATTTATATTTGCACTCTGAGGTATTCGACGACCTTACACACAAATTAAAAGCAACGCCCACGCATAATACGTGAGACGTTTGCTTTTGTTTCCTGTGTGTGTTTGAAAGTGTCGAATTTTCAGAGATACAGGATGTTTTTAGCTTACTCTGTATTTTTTAACTTTTTTCTTTGGTTTATTTCATTTTAAAATTGTCATATATTCTGTCAAATCTAACAAAATTATTTATATAATTTAAGTCATTATTTTAGCAGAATGGTTTAATTTAGTTTCCATACATTTCAACATAGCTTTAGTTAATAAACAAAACTATCGTGGTATTATTTTAATAAAATAGTTGCGTTGTTTGTAGATAATAATTATGACTACTAAACACTATTTATTTTTGCTACTGTTGTGCGTGCTTACTAGCACAAGTACTACTGCTATTGCGCAATCATTTGAGGGACGCATACACCTTATGCGTGTAGTAGGTACTGACACGTCGTACTATCAATATTATGTAAAAGAACCTAATGTGCGCATTGAAGAGTTAGACAAAAAAGGTAAAATACAAGGCTATTTAGTAATGAATATGCTTAGTAATAAAATATTTGCTGTAAGCCCAAGCAATAAAATGTGGCTATTGTATGATAATAAAATAAAAACCGAAGTAACAGGCAAAATAGAATATGCACGCACAGGCAATTACAAAAAAATAGCAGGTATATTGTGCGAACTATGGGCTGTTACCAATGTTAAAGAGCGAACTAATATTGACTATTGGGTGGCTGCGGGCAATTACAATTTTTTTGTGCCGCACTTACAAGCGTTAAATCGTAAAGAAAAATTAGCTAATTATTTTATTTTACTAAATAATGTTGCAGGTTGTATTCCGCTCGAAGCATACCAACACAGTAAAGATGAAAGTAACAAGGCATTGGTTAATCAAAGTATTAGAACCATAAAAGTAGAACCCAAGTTGTTGGACATAAAAATGTTTAAAGTACCGTCTATGTATCGTAAATACGACCTTGATGTTTCGTTTTAAACCCACATTAATTTTAATTGTATACACAACTATTTCGGTTTTTTGTGTATTAATAAGTACAACTGTTTTAAGCCAAAATAGTTATGCTATAAATACGCATACTATTTACAACACGCCACTCAACACCATATTTATAAAGCATTACAGCGCTACAGTAGTAGTATTTTTAGCACCCGAATGCCCTATATGTATTGATTATACTCCTACATTAAATAAATTATCTGTACAACTAAAACACAGTTTTTTACAACCAAATAAAGCACCTATGCAACTTATTGGGGTGTTTAGTGGTAATTTATATTCCGCACTCGAGTACCAACAGTTTGCTGCGCAATACCGTATTAACTTTCCATTGTTGAATGATGCCAACAAAGCGCTACAACACGCATTACACGCCACACACACTCCATATTGTGTTTTAGTCAACAATAAGGGCGAAATACTATATAGTGGTAAAATAGATAACAAAAACGAAGCCTTAGGCGCACATAAAAACACTGCTACTATTTATTACTTACAAGACAATATTTACGATTATATTCATCAACTCAAATTACGCCATGCTAGTAACACGCCTGTGGGTTGCCTTATCGAATAAAAATTATGTGTGTATAACTATAGTTGTGTGCACGTTGCTGCTTTATGCGTGTACTTCATCTACATCAAACACTACCCCTACCCTACCCCAACACCCCACGTATGCAAGCGACATAGCTCCTATACTTATAAAAAACTGCGTGCCTTGCCACAAAAAAAATGGTGCTGGACCATTTGAATTACTTAATTATGAGCAAGTACTAAAACACGCTAAAATGATACGCGAAGTTACCCGCAGTAGATACATGCCCCCTTGGCCTGCCGATGCTACTTACAGTCAATTTTTAGACCAAAAAGTACTTTCGCAATATGATATTGATGTAATAAATAAATGGGTAGAGCAAGGTAAACCAATTGGCAATACAAAGTTAATAGCTACTAACAAAACCATTGCTACCAAAGCCCTACAGCCCGATATGGTATTGCGTATGAAAACCCCTTACAAAATTATGGGTACTAATATGGATAGTTTTTTAATAATGAAATTTCCGTTTGAAATACCCGAAAAAAAATATGTGCGCTACATAGAATTTGTACCCGACAATAAGCGAGTGGTGCACCATGTAAACACTAATTTGATATCGTACTTTCCGCCTATGCACAACAGTAAATTAATGCAAGGCAATTATTATCAAAATACATTATCGGGCAATAAGCAACAAGTGTATGAACGACTTGCAATTCCTAACGATGACGGTACTTACCCGCAATTGCAAATAAGTGTATGCAACTATTTACCAGGTATGGAAGCATATAAGTTTCCTGATGGAATTGGCGGTTATGTGTTTCAAAAACAAGGTATGTTGTTGGTTGATGAATTGCACTATGGTCCATCGTTAAAAGATACTACCGACAACTCTTATTTTAACATATATTTTATGCCTAATGCACCTAAGCGCCCTACACAAGAAATAACATTGGGTACTAATGGCAAAAGTGCAGTAGTGCCTCCGTTAATTATACAACCTAATACAGTAAGCACACATAGTACGCAAATAATAGTAAACCAAGATGTATCATTACTTAATATAAACCCGCACATGCACTTGTTGGGAAAGCGTTTTGTGGCCTATGCCATAACTCCTAAGGGCGATACTATTCCGCTTATTAAAATAAATAAATGGGATTTCCGTTGGCAATATGTATATACATTTAACCACATGCTAAAAATACCCAAAGGAAGTACTATATATGCCTTTGGCACGTTTGATAACACAGTGCACAACGTACTTAATCCGTTTTATCCGCCACGTGTAGTAAGCGAACGCAATGGCAGTATGCTGACTACCGATGAAATGTTTCAACTTATAATTATGTACTTACCTTACCAAAAAGGTGATGAAAATATATCATTAAAACCGTAACTAATGACTAAGCAATTACACATTTTATTTTTGGCAAGTTGGTACCCTAACATTACCAATCCATTACTTGGTAACTTTGTACAACGCCACGCCCAAGCCATTGCTACAATTAATAAAGTTACGGTAGTACATAGCGTTAATAGCACCAAAAATAAAATAGAAATAAGTAATGATGATCACTTTACAACTATTACCAACAATAGTTCTAACGGTGTTTTGGGCTATTACAACAAACTAAAATTAATAGTGTTTGTAATAATGTATTGCCGCAAAAATGATGTAGATATAGTGCATCTTAACGTAGCCTATCCTATGGGAATAATAGCATTGGCACTTAAATACATCTGCAATAAAAAATATGTAATATCGGAAAACTGGAGTGTATACCAACACAATCAATACCTAAAAAAATCATATTTATTTAGGTTCGTAAATAAATTAATTTTTAGAAATGCGGCGTATATATTACCTGTATCGGCACAAATGCAAATGCAGTTACGCAACATAGCACCGCACAATAAATACGAAATTATAAGTAATGTAGTAGACACTAATTTGTTTAATTACTCGCCAATATCTTATGAGCAAAGCACTGACACTTTTAAGTTTATACACATAAGTACACTTGATGATGCTGCAAAAAACACCACAGGAATAATACATGCAGTACAACTACTAAGAAAGCTCACCCCATTAAAATTTGAATTATTAATAGTTGCCGAAACTAGTTACGCACACTTACAAGCCCTAGCACAACGTTTAAATATTACAAAATATATCCGTTTTGAGGGACCGTTAATTCACTCACAAGTAGCCAATAGATTAGCCAACGCACACTCACATATATTATTTAGTAACTACGAGGGCATGCCTTGCGTAATGATAGAGGCAATGGCATGTGGCAAACCTATTATAGGCACCACTGTAGGTGGTATGCCCGAAATTATTACGCCCGAAACAGGCTTATTAGTAACCCCAAAAAACACTGAAATGTTAGCTAATGCTATGCTGCAACTTATGCTTAATTATAACAATTACAATACACAACACATACGTACATTTGCACTAAATACATTTAGTACTACTGCCATAGCTAATAAATTTAATTGTGTTTATAACCAAATAGTATGATTAAAAATGCCTTAACCATAACCATAACTCGCTTAATAGCTGCATTTATTACGTTAATATTGGTACTTGCCACAGCACGTATATATGGCGCAACTGGGCGTGGCGAAATTAGCTTGCTTATACTTGGCATTACTCTTATAACCATAGTAGCTGGCGTAGTGGCAGGTCCTAGTTTGGTATATTTATTAAACAAAATAAATGTGCGCAATGCCTATATACTAAGCCTTTCTTGGATAATTATAAGTAGTATATGTACAGGTTTAATAATTATACAACTACACTTAATAGCTCCTAATTTTTATTTATGGATAATGCTGCTTGGCGCACTACAAGCTGCGTTTCAGGCACATCAATACTTTGTATTGGCAAGTAATAATATAAGAGCATTTAACTATTCTACATTGTTACAAAGTGGTAGTATGGTCCTATTTTTTATTGCTCTAGAATATATTAATCCGCACCAAATAACTAACTATGCCATAGCACAAGCAGGCTCATGTGTAGTGGGTATAATACCTACGTTATTTTATTTGTTTAACATTAATCAGTCTGCATTGCAAATGAATGAAGAGTTAAAACATACTGCTTATACTATTATTAAAACAGGCATAATTACACAAACTGCCAACATAGTACAGTTACTTAGCTATCGCTTAAATTTTTATGTAATAAAAGACCAAATAGATGTAGCTACAGTAGGTATTTACAGCATAAGTATAATGATAACCGACACCATATTAATAATAAGCAAAAGTATGGGAACTAGTATGTACGCAAGCGTTGCTAGTAACAAAAGTTGTAATTCGCCTCAACTTGCAACGCGCAATATACAACTATCAGTATTACTTACTGTTGTGGCTTATGTATTAGTAGCCATAGTACCACAAGTACTTATTGTTAATTTATTTTCAAAAGAATTTATCCCTGTAAAAGAATGGTGTTTGCTTAGTGCATTTTCCGCATTATTATTTACTTGCACGTTAGGTATAAGCAATTATTTTAGTGGTAATGGTGCTTTTACTATTAACACTAAAGGCTCATTAATAGCAGCCATTAGCATAGTGCTACTAAGTTGGCCTAGTGTGTATTATTATAATGTATACGGTGCTATACTTGCTACAACACTTGCCTCACTTACACAATTATTGTACATGTGGTACGTGTTTAAAAAACAAAATACAGGGGTAAAACTTATACAATTACTGCCTAGTGTGGTGGTAATAAAACAAGCAATTTATCAATTAAAAAATAAATTTTGAGTGGTATATTATATTACTGTAGCTAAGCTATGGCAACCATTAACAATTGTTAAAATAATTTTTTATTGCTATATTTGTTTAATGCATATTAACATAAAAAAAATACACCAAAAACATTATAACCCTAATATACTATGACAACTGCCAGTTTCACTATTCAAACAAACGATAGTTCGCAAATAGAAACCCTAAAAGAAATACTTAAAGCACTTAAAATTAAGTTTGAATTTAACACTGCCGACAAGCCTTACAACCCCGAGTTTGTAGCTAAAATACAGGAAAGCGACAAGCAATATAAAGAGGGCAATTATAAAACTATTGCCACAAAAGATTTATGGAAATAGTTTATACCAAGCAAGCGCAGGACCATGTTAGGCATTGGATAACAACTGGAAACATAGCTATACAAAACAAAATAACACAATTGTTAAACGCTATTGAACTAGAACCTTACAAAGGCATTGGTAAACCCGAAGCCCTTAAACACAAGCTAACTGGAAAATGGTCTCGTAAAATTAACCGTGAACATAGAATAGTATATGAGTTTAAACACCCCAATATTATCATTGTACACTCCCTCAAAGGACATTACTAATAACACCCCAAACACACTCCCTAACCCACTTTTAAACCAAAATTACACACTTCCAACTTACCCCACTACCACCCTTAAAACATATGTAATGCGTTTAAATATAAAAAAGGCTCGCTAATAATTTAGCGAGCCTTTTGGTTATACTTTACTACTGATTTTCGCCCCTAGGACTTAGCGAAGCGCCTCACGAATACAAAAAAACAATTAACAAATGAGTAAACACGCACACAACCGAGGGCTTGCCGAGCTCACGAACACCTTAAAAAACAATATAAGTGAGTAACGTATACACAAACGTAGAGTAAAAAACACGCCCTATTATGCCCTGTAACCCTATATTTTATTAGTACTCAACAGTTTTTTACTTGCCGTTATTTTTAAAAAAAGACGATATTCGGCAAACTATGGTTTTTAACACGCTTTTAATACTCATAGATTACGTTTTACGCCTTGGATAAGGAACTACATTTAATTCATAATTAAAATTTATTTTTTCCTTGTCAATATAAATTATACCATCGTAAACACTTGCCCAATCGGCTTTGCAACTTGTTCTCAATAGCAAATAAGAATTAAATGTGGTATTTATATTTTTAGCTTTTAGTTCTTTCATATTCAAAAAAGCATAGTTGTAATTATGTGCGTGCAAAATAGCCTCTAACGAAGTTTCATCGGCTATTGGTATATAATCAATAGGTTTTTCTTTGCCTATGGTAGGTGTAAAATAATGTGTAAATGCAATTGAAAAATAATTATCCTTAATAGAATCTTTAGCCAAATCCAAGCATACTTTGGTATTAGGACGTAACCGTGCATTATTCTCTATTGTATTTAAGTAGCGTGCTAAATGGTAATTTGATACTCGTACTATAATCTTTTCGGTAGGATATACCTTGTGTA
Organism: Bacteroidia bacterium; assembly: GCA_014376525.1. Lineage (GTDB taxonomy): Bacteria > Bacteroidota > Bacteroidia > UBA4408 > UBA4408 > JACMRI01. Next base: position 9,685 of record JACMRI010000064.1, read on the forward strand.
TATACCACAATAAATTCCTCGCCATTTGCTCATCTCTAATGTCAAAGTCTTGATGGATTTTAGTTTTTTCATGATACCACATCCAACTTACATAACTACTCATATTTTCCAACTCTTGTATCCAATACTGTTGCTGAGCTACATCTTTACTCTGCGACAATTGTAGTTGTGTAGCAAGTGTTTTACAATACAGTACAAAACGCTCAACTCGTTTATTTTGTTTAACATGCTTTGGTTTTGAAAACAATGTTTTTTTATAAAACGAAGTTATAAACGCTAACTCTTTGCTTTCTAATATAGGAGTCGAATTATTTATATTATGCATTACAAATTGTTTTAAACCAGTAGTTACGCCACTATCATAACTTAAGTCAATTCCTGCTAATATTAATGGATTCTTACTTTTTCTTGAAGCCTGATAGTAATTTAAAATATCATATTCACCCAGCTCTAAAAAAATAAGATTTTGTTTATATAATGATTTTATAACGTCTTCGGCAGTATCTCGCTCTGTAACGTTTCCCATACGTAGCCCCATCTCCTCTATCAGTATATTAAAATTATATTTTTCGTGTAATGTTTTAATAAGTTCTAAACTTAACGTATCGCTTACATAATCATCATGCGTTAATTCACCTAAAAATATAATACGATTATTAGTAGCTATTTCGTCCAAATTAATATCAGACGAAATAGTACTAATAGAGTTAATTTTTTTTACGTGAGGTACTATTTCTTCAAGGGTGGAAACACTATTGCTACTCATGCACATTAGTAGCAATACTAGTAGGGTTAAATAGTTTTTAATGTACATTTATTATCTTGCTTGTATTATTTACTAAACGAGACGATTCGGTTATAAGCTTATATTGTTGCCATTTAGGACCACCTAAAAAACCTATGGGCCCCGCTACCGCAAGCGTAAGATAGCCGTTTTGCGCTACCGCAAGCGTCCCGCTTGTGTGTTTGTTGCTTGTAATTTTCATAATTATATGGGTACATAAGTTAGTCTAATTTTATCAAATATAGTATTTTATCAAATAACTTTTTACAAGTAAAAAACACACAAGCAAGACGCTTGCGGTAGCCTAAGGAACACTTGGAACAGCGGGGTATCGAAGCCTTTTGCCACAAACCTACTCCACATACATAGACTTGCTTTTGTAAACTTACTCTATGTTTGTAGAGTTTTGAATGCTTAACAAAGTTAAAAACTTTTACTATATAAAAGTTCCAAGTGACGCCATTACTCCGTTTACTTTACGTAATAGCTTAACACTTGAAACAGCACCACCAACTATTTAAACGTTTGAACACTTACGCGAACAGGGGAACAGGGGTTTTAATCATAGTTAATGCTGATAGTACAGGATTGTGATAAATTACGGATACACAAATTCATTTTACATTTATTTCAATAATTTATTTAAAAATCAAGTTAAAATAATTATCATTGTAATGTTATTAATTTTAACAATTTACACATTATCTTATTAAAAATACAGCCAATGAACGCCTACATTTCTCACCTTGCAAGTAACCTTAAAACAATGCGTAACAGAGCCAATCTTACGCAAGAAGAAATAGCATCAACGTTGGCTATTACGCGTGGCAAGTGGGCAAGTTACGAAGGTGGTCACGCTAAAAATTTGCCTGTGGAGGATTTAATGGCATTATCAGAATATTTTAAACTAAGTATTGATACACTTATTAAAATAGACTTAACGGCACAGTCTGACAAAAAACTTGACGACCTTTTTGCAGGTAACGATACCTTTGTATCGGGTGCTAAACTACGTGTATTGCATGCAACCTTAGATGCACATGGCAATGAAAACATAGAGTTAGTTCCACTTAAAGCCAAAGCAGGGTATGCCACAGGCTACAACGACCCAGAGTACATACATAAGTTATCTACGTTTCAGTTGCCTTTTTTATCGAGGAACCGCAAGTACCGAACGTTCCAAATAGATGGCGATAGTATGGAACCCATACCCAACAAAACATACGTGGTAGCAGAGTATGTAGAAAATTGGTTTGATATTAAAGATGGATTTGCTTACATTATTGTAACCAAAAACGACGGAATAGTGTTTAAAGTAGTATATAATTTTATAGGCGAGCGTAAGTGCCTGCAATTACACTCGTATAACCCTGTGTATAGCGATTATGAAGTACAAATAGAAGATATAGTTGAAGTATGGAAGTTTGTAAACTACATTACCAACGAACTACCCGATGAGCGTTTTAGCAAACAAACTTTTATGGATGAACTTCGCGAAATGGAAAAACGCATTAACCACATGAAAAGTAAATTGACGTAATTTTGATTTTTAATAACATAACAATATACATTCTACATAATAAATGAACTAAATAAAAGAGCAAGAAAAGACTGAATTTTTATCTCCTAATGAAAACTAAAACTTAAAAATGTAGCACAGTATTCAATTTGTGGCTTAAATCCATCAATTTGAATTCACCTTTTAATAAAGGTTGGTTTAGAATAAATTTCTTATAAAAATTTGTACGCCTGCAAGTTTTATACACTTTTGTTTGCAGTATAAAGAGACAGTATTAAAAAATTAATTGTCCAAGAGCAAAAAAAACTTTTTAATACATAACATGTTTCGTACGTAATAAAAAATACACTTAAATGTGCTGTTTTTTGTGGGATTATAAAACGTATATTTGCACAATTATAAAAACAAAAAATGAGAAATAAAGGAGATAGTAAGGATAAAAGAGGAATGTCTAACTCTGCCAAAGAAAATTTTAAAAAACCTACAGGCAGTTTTGAGCGTAAAAGCTACGGCAGTAACGATGGCGGAGAACGTAAACCATTTGGCTACGAACGCAAAACTTATGATAGCAACGACGGCGGAGAACGTAAATCATACGGCAGTAACGATGGCGGAGAACGTAAATCATTTGGTGGAGAAAGAAAATCATACGGAAGTAATGACGGCGGAGAGCGTAAATCATTTGGTGGAGAAAGAAAATCATACGGAGATAACGAACGCAAAAGCTACGGAAGTAACGATGGCGGAGAACGTAAATCATTTGGTGGAGAAAGAAAATCATACGGAGACAGCGAACGCAAAAGCTACGGAAGTAACGATGGCGGAGAACGTAAATCATTTGGGGGAGAAAGAAAATCATACGGAGACAACGAACGCAAAAGCTACGGGAGTACCGACGGCGGAGAACGTAAATCATTTGGTGGAGAAAGAAAATCATACGGAGATAACGAACGCAAAAGCTACGGAAGTAACGACGGCGGAGAACGTAAATCATTTGGTGGAGAAAGAAAATCTTACGGAGACAACGAA
>JACMRI010000065.1 GCA_014376525.1 Bacteroidia bacterium
CTTCATTAATTGTAAAAATATTCTCAACAAGGTTATTATAAACTGTAATACTACTTATTATCAGTTTGCCCCTTTTTAGTAATACTGCAACGGGAAAAGACTGGTTGAAAGTTGTTGTTAGCTTTAATGCCAAATAATATTTTTTATCTGAATTATTAATAATCACCTTATCTGACGTTGCACAAAAAAAGTATAACCCAAGTTTAAAATCAGTATTGGTTGAGATATCTGCTGGAATTTTTTGGTAATCCGTACCATTAATATAAACGCTATCTATTACAGCAGTTTCTGTTGGTATTGGTTTTGATAAACCTAATGCGGTAAAACTGGATGACATTTTAGAAGTAACAAGCTGTTGTTGCTTTTTGGTTGCTAATAGCGTATTTATTTGCTAATCGGTATTAGGTAATGTCATTACACCTGTATAACCAATATCAATTAAAACATCGTCGTAGCTAGTGTCATTAATTTTTATAGCTACTCGTGGCCTATTGTATTTGTAATTTACAGGCATTACAGCCATACTGCTATCGGTAGCAAATCTGCTTTTGGAAACTTTTAAAACCATTCTTTTAAAATCAATTTCCCAATTTAGTTTTCTAATAATGTCTGCACCTAATAAATACAGGTTCATGCAATAAAAATATTGCATGTCACCAATGGTAGCACGTACATTACTAAACGTGTAGCCACCAATGGACATTTCCTTTGTAATAACTGATGTCAAAGCACCCGTTTGGCCATTTGCATCAGCTATTTTTTGCGTACTCTTTTTTCTTTCAATTCCCTTGTTTTCTTCCTGCTTGGTAGTAGCAATGCCTTCTGCTGCGCCAGTATCAAATGCAAAATCAGTGTCTATTCCATTTAACTTGCCCTTAAACACCAATAGTTTTTTATCAAGCGAGAATGGTATTTCATATACCTCGCTATTCTGTGCAGTACAACTACTTAGTGTTGTTAACAATATAAATACCAACAAAAACACTGTTCTTTTATTCATTGTAATTCGTCCGTTTTAGTTATTGCTAAAATAGCAGTTTTATTTATAGCAGCTTTTTAATATTATCCTTTATGTTATGTGAGTGTGTAGACTATTAAACAGATACCGTAATAGCTATAATTTATTGATGAAAGAATTTTATAAAATCAGCCTTACTACTTTTTACGGTTACTTGGTAGCTTCAACTATCCACATTAAAACATAGGCTGTAGTAAAATAGGGTTTTGAGCTTTTGACTGTAAGTCCTGCTTTGGCAAAGGCTTTTGCATAGTCTGTTGTGGGAATATAATCGCCTATTAAAACAGTGCCATTCGGTTTTAAAACCTTTGCAATTTCAAAACAGGCTTTTTCTTGGTCAGCTTTAGGTTCTATATTATGAATACAAAGCAATGAAAGTACCACATCGAAAGAATTGTCTGCGAAAGTTAAACTCCTTGCGTCTTCGTTTCTGATTTCTATTTTGTCCTTTACGCCTTCCAACGCTGCATTTGCCAAGGTTTTGTTTATGGTATTGTCCGAAAGATCTTTACTGCTCCAAATATCTATACCAATGGACTTGCCGGTTGTTAGATGCTTAGCAGCACCATTCATTAAAAGCCCTTGACCTGTGCCAATGTCTAACACATTTTCATTACCCGTCCAGTTAATTTTAAATAGCATCAAATCTCTATTTCTGTATTTGCCTTTAAGTGCATAAGCATTCATGGCAATACCAAGTAAAAAGAAAACAGCACCCACTAAAATGACTAAATAAAAGGCATATATTATAAGCGTATTATCAAAAAATGTTGGTATTGCAAAACCTGCTACAGCTGTCAACGCTCCAAAAAAATTAAGTTTCGCATAATGCTTAGTGCATCAATACCATATTTAACCTTGCTCATAGGTTTAAGTTTTGGCGTACTATCAGCACTTATTTACTCGGTTACATCCATTTTCTTTAAATTATGTTTACTGCTGATGTACGTGTAAACCGCAGGAATAACAAATAAAGTAAGTATTAGCGAAAATAAAATACCGCCTACTATTACAATACCTAAAGGAATACGACTAGTACTACCAGCACCTAAACTTAAAGCAATGGGCAGCGCACCA
>JACMRI010000066.1 GCA_014376525.1 Bacteroidia bacterium
ATAATTAGTGTTACTCCCTGGTGTAGCCGTTGGCGTGGCTATGTTGGGGTTACTCAAGCCTGCACTTGGGCTCCAACTATAACTGCCACTCCCACTTCCATTTAATACTACTGAGGTAGTAGCGCAATTGATAGTCTGCGATGAACCTGCACTCGCACTTGGTGCAGCGTTATCCACTGTTACAAACGCACTACTGCTTGATGAGCAACCGTTACCATCTGTTACCGTAAGCGTATAATTAGTGTTACTACCTGGTGTAGCAGTTGGGGTGGCTATAGTAGCATTACTCAAGCCTGCACTTGGGCTCCAACTATACGAATAACCTCCTGCTCCACCACTAGCACTACCGTTTAATACCACTGCGGTAGTAGCGCAATTTACTGTTTGATTAGTGCCTGCTAAGGTAGTTGGTGGGGTACCTGAACCTCGTAAACTTAAATCATCAAAATAATAATAAATATCTCCTCCTCCAACAGATCCACAACCTGAAGAAAGTGGATAAGTACAATTAGGACCAACGACGATTGCTGTTATATTAAAAGGTGCAACAAAAGTAATAGAACCATTAAACCAATTGCTTGTATTTGGAGATATAACACCTGATAAGCCCAATAAAGTTAATCCCCCTGTTGAAGGACACTGAGTCCCAGAGTAGTTCATACTTGTACAATTTGTAGTACCATAAATACCTATATCTACAGGCAGAGCACCACAAGCTGTTGAGCCAGCAATTTTAAAAGTAAATGTATATGTTTGCCCAGAAATTAATGAACTTGTTAAACATTGGCCGAAAGGCTCTGTACCAATCCCGCCTCCATAATTATAATTTAAAACACCAATATAACCTCCTCCATTAGGGTAAGGCATTGGTGGGTCGTATCCGCCTGTGCCAGTCATACTAAATTGAGTACCTCCACAAGCATAATAATCAGGCGACCAGTCATTAACGCCAAGCCAATCAGTAACATTTGGTATAGGTGTACCTGGCGAACCAAAAGCGAAATTAAATGCCGCTGCGCAAGGTGAACTATTTTCAAAACTAGGATTGCGCAATAACTCTCCTGTAACACACTGTGCATTAACAACATTATTAATTGTTAAAATTAATAGTAGTGGAAGTATATATTTTTTCATAGTATTTTATATTTAATTTATACGAATATAAATAAAAAAACTACGTAAATACTATTTACGTAGTTTTTTTCACTTTCCAAAAAACAAAACCATGAATTAGTTTTTTAGTTCACTTAGCCTATCTATATCTATACTAAATGTGTTGCGGTATATCATTACTATAATACCCAAGCCTACAGCTACTTCGGCGGCGGCTACTGCCATTACAAAAAATACGAATACTTGTCCATCAGCATCGTTTTTAAACGACGAAAATGCAGTGAGCAATAAGTTTACTGAGTTTAACATTAATTCTATACACATAAGCATAATTATAATGTTACGACGTATCATAACGCCTAACGCACCTATACAAAACAATACAGCACTGAGTGCTATGTAGCTATTTATGGGCACTGCAGGTAAGGTTGATAAAAATGTGTTCATTATAATTGTATATGTTTTTGAGTGTAAATTATTCGCCTATTTCTTTTTTTCCTAGTACCACTGCACCTACAACCCCTGCAATAAATAGTACTGACGAAATTTCAAAAGGAACTAAAAATTTAGTAAACAATACTGTACCTAAGTTTTGCAATAAGCCTACTTGGTTGGTATGCACAACGGCTAGAGTGTTGTGGTTAATGTTAATAGTATCTTTAAATGCGCTCAACAACACTATTAACAACATTCCAGAAGCTATTACTGCACTTACTTTTACAAAATTATTATGTTGTGGTTCGCTATCTTTATTAAGATTAAGCAACATTATGGTAAATAAAAACAATACCATAATAGCACCTGCATACACTATCATATTTACTATTCCCAAAAATTGCGCATTGAGTAATATGTAGTGACAGCTAATAAAAAAGAAAGTAGCAATAAGCGATAATATACTATTAATAGGTGTTTTGGATACTACTACACCTATTGCACTTACAATAGTTAGTAATGAAAAAATGTAAAATAATAAAGTACTCATATCGTGTAATTAATGGTATTAATGATGGCTTTTACTTTCAATTTTTTTAGCACTAAATAACTCATTGTGCTTAGTATCTGTGGCTAATTTAAAAGCAGTAACATCAATAGTTTGACGCTTATTTACATCTACTCTATTATCCATTTTTTCTACTAATTTATCTTTGCCATACACAAAATTTTGGCGATTATACTCAGTATCTACTAAGCGGTCGGTTAAGAATATAGCTTCTTTGGGACAAGCTTCTTCGCACAATCCACAAAATATACAGCGCAACATATTTATTTCGTAAATAGCTGCGTATTTTTCTTCGCGGTATAATTTTTCTTCTCCTTTTTTACGTTCAGCACTTTGCATTGTTATGGCTTCGGCAGGGCAAGCCACTGCGCACATGCCACAAGCGGTACACCGTTCGGCTCCTGCATCATCTCGCTTTAAAACGTGCAGTCCACGATACACTGGTGCCATAGGGCGCAGTTGCTCAGGATATTGAACAGTAACTTTTTTCTTAAACAAATGTTTTATGGTAGTAACCATACCACTTGCAATAGCGGGTATGTATAGCTTTTCGCTAAATGTCATCTCTTTGTTAGAAACTATTTTGGAACGATTAGTAAGCTTCATTTTTTATGTTTGATTAATTTTTTGAATACAAATATAACTAATGTGATACATTTAATTATTCGCTAAAAGTAAGAAATAGCTATTAATATTCCAAAGGATTATTTAGGCCTTACAAACTAATTTATTCTTAGACGAATATTTTAATTCATCTGTTAATAAATTAGTAGAACTGATTTTAAGAAAGAAGAACTCTAAAAATTAAATAAGTGAATTAATGAGTTATATATAACCATTAATTCACTTAATTTTTTGCTAACATAAATTACAATTTAAGTAACCAAGTGATCCAGCTGGGATTCGAACCCAGGACCCCATCATTAAAAGTGATGTGCTCTACCAGCTGAGCTACTAAATCATGCCTTATAAAGTAACATTTGTTTCTTTATTGCGAGTGCAAAGATAGAGATGTTTTTATATTTGCAAAACATTATTTAATCTTTTTCTAAACTATTTTTATATGAATGTTGAAATACACGTAAACAAAGGCTTTGGGGATTTACTATTTGGCGAAACTATTATGAAAATTGTTGCTATAGTCGGCGAACCAAGCAAAAAAGTAGCTATAAACGACGATCCATCTTTTGATACTACGCTTTTGGAATACCATAATTATGAATTTAACTTGTTTTTTGAAGTAATAAATGCACCTTTACTTACCTCAATTGATATTTATAACGAGGAAGCAACTTTATGGACACATAAAATATTTGAACTATCGTTTAGCGAAATAATAGCGCTTTTTAAAGCAAATGGTTTTGAAGAATATGAAGAAGAAACCCACACTTGGGGCGAAAAACGTATTTCGTTTGAAGACGCTAATACTGATTTGTATTTTGAAAAAGATATACTTACCTCAGTTACCATTAGCCATCACATAGCCTACAACACAGAAGATTTTATGTTTTCGGTAAATTAAAATATATGAACAAAATAAACGATCGAATATTTATAGTAGGATTTATGGGCTGCGGTAAAACTACTATTGCCGATAATTTGCAACAACATTTAACTAATTATACGTTTGTAGATACTGACCTAGTTATAGAACAAATTAACAACGCAACTATTACACAGTTATTTGCAGCCAAAGGGGAGTCATTTTTTCGTAATGAAGAAAACAAACTTATAAATACGCTTACAACTAACAATACACCTATAATTGTGGCTACTGGTGGAGGTTTACCCTTACACAATAACCTTATGCAAACGTTGCGTGCTAATGGCACAGTGGTGTACCTGCAGTTGAGTCCTAAGATACTTGTACAACGTTTATTAACTCAAAAAAAAATGCGACCGCTCATTAGTAATGTAAGTAATGAGGAGTTGTTGAGCTATATAACCACTTTATTACAAGAGAGAGCCCCTACTTATGCCCAAGCGCACTATACTATTAATGCTGAAGAGTCTCAAAATAAAATTGTTTTAAAACTAATGGATATAATAAGAGGTTAAAATGTGTTTATGGTACTTACTAGAAACTATGTTTACAGGCTATTTTATTTTTTGCTTACCCAAATATGTAAAGCTACATTTTACACAAGCAAAGTAGAATATTATGGGTGCAAAAAATAGTGGTGAGCTAATAAATTAAATTATAACTTATCTGGCACATCAAACTCTGTAACTTCTTTGTTTTGTTCGTGTTTTTTTATTAAACGCATTTTACCCTCTGTGCCACTAAGTAAACGCTCAATGTTTTTTTGATGTGTAATAAGTACCAATACAGCTACTGCTATAGAAAAGAACACTAACGAAGGTATTTGAAATTTGTAGTAAATAATAATAGTAATTGGGTACAATATTGCACCACACATTGAAGCTAACGAAATATAATTAGTACTTAACCAAACTACTACAAACAATACCATAGAAATCAATGCAGCGTAAGGATTTATAGCTAGCACTACACCCATAAGAGTTGCAACGCCTTTACCTCCTCTAAAGCCTACATATACTGGAAATATATGCCCAATCACGGCCACGAAACCTAAGAGTAGTTTTAAGTTGGTATAAGTTTCATCGGACGGGCTACCATTGCTAAATGCTAAGTAAGCTAACTTTACAGCTAACCAACCTTTAAGTATATCAAACAGTAATACAGGTATACCTGCTTTTTTGCCCAATACTCTAAACGTGTTGGTTGCTCCTGCGTTTTTGCTACCAAATTCTCTCACGTCTTTATTATAAAATAATTTGCCAATCCATACGCTACTAGGCACGCTACCAAAAGAGTAAGCGAGTATAATGCAAATTAAATAAATTATGTATATCATTTTTAATTAGTGTTTTGATAATAGTCAGCTAAGTTAATATTGTATTGATGAATATGCAAGAATACGTTTTTTATTGGTTTATTTTTTAACAAGGGAGCATGCTCGCATGTTACTTATTTACGCCACCACACTGCATACCAACAAATACACTAACTTTGCATTACACAAAAACATATATACATATTATGAAAAACATACTTATAGCAGGCGGTTCGGGCTTAGTAGGCACACGCCTCACACAACTATTGCAAGCGCAAGAATACACCGTAACGTGGCTTACACGCACAGCTAACAAGCCCAACGCACTTAACGTAAAATGTGTAGCATGGGATATTAACAATGGAACTATTGACCCAACAGCATTACAAAATATAGATTATATAATAAACTTAGCAGGCGAGGGTATTGCTGACAAACGCTGGACCAAAGAGCGTAAAAAAGCAATAATAGAAAGCCGAATAGCAAGCACACAATTATTAATAAATACGCTATGCACACAGCCTCACAATGTTAAAGCGTTTGTATCGGCAAGTGCAGTAGGCTATTACGGTGCTACTACTCACCACGAAATACTTACTGAAAACACACCTGCTTATACTGATTTTTTGGGTACCTGCTGTGCCGCTTGGGAAAAAGAGATTTTTAAACTAACCAATATACGCACTGTAGCATTGCGCATAGGCATAGTACTTACTAATAAAGGAGGCGCATTACCACAAATGGCAAAGCCAGTAAAACTATTTGTTGGTAGCGCATTAGGCACTGGTAAGCAATATATTCCTTGGATACACATTGACGACCTTTGCGCACAGTTTATAGCAGCCTGTACCAATACTAACTATACAGGAGTGTATAACGCAGTAGCCCCAACTGAGGAGCAATGCACCAACACCGAGTTTACCAAAGCCATGGCCAAGCAATTGCACCGTCCGTTTTTGCCCATAAATGTACCTGCATTTATCCTTAAAATTATAGTGGGCGAAATGGCTGCAGTAGTTCTCAATGGCAATAAAATAAGTAATACTAAAATAGCCCAAAATGGATTTATATATACTTACCCCACATTGCAAAAAGCATTGGCTAACTTATTATAAAACAAAAGTTTATTATGAATTATATTGCGCTTGACCAACAGCATATATGGCACCCATTTAGCCAATACAAAAACGCCGCAACACCACTGTTAGCAGTAAAAGGTGAGGGGGTGTATATAATAGATAGTGAAGGAAATAAATACATAGACGCCATAAGTTCGTGGTGGGTAAACCTGCACGGACACGCCAATACTTATATTGCACAAAAAGTATATGATCAACTTACTACGCTGGAACATGTAATTTTTGATGGATTTACTCACCCAAAAGCAATAGAACTTTCGCAACATTTATTATCGCAATTACCCAATAATTTACAACGTGTTTTTTACAGCGATAATGGCTCTACTGCCAATGAAGTAGCTATAAAAATGGCCTTACAATATTGGCACAATAAAGGTGTAGCCAAAAATAAAATAGTAGCACTGCACAACGCCTACCACGGCGATACCTTTGGTAGTATGAGTGTGAGTGCACGCAATGTATTTACACAAGCGTTTGAAACTTTATTATTTGAAGTAATACGTATAAATGCTCCGCATGATGACGAACAATATTGGCAAGAAATCCAATTTTTGTTTGACCAATACCACCACGAAATAGCAGCACTCATTGTAGAACCCTTGGTACAAGGCGCAAGCGGAATGCTAATGTATAGTGCCACAGCGTTAGATAAACTTTGGAAACTTGCACAACAATACGAAATATTAATAATAGCCGATGAAGTGATGACGGGCTTTGGGCGCACAGGTACTTACTTTGCAAGCAACCAAGTAACAACCCAACCAGATATAGTGTGCCTAAGCAAAGGTATAACAGGAGGTACTATGGCACTGGGCGCTACAATATGCACTGAGAATATATTTGAAGCCTACATAAGTAATGATAAACGAAAAACGTTTTTTCATGGGCATAGCTACACAGCTAATCCTATTGCTTGCGCTGCAGCCTGCGCTAGTTTTGATTTGTTAGCACTAGACGCTACGTGGCAACAAATACAAAGCATTACAGCTGAGCACCAAACATTCGTAAATAAAATAAAAGACAGTCCCAAAATAAAAGATGCCCGATGCCTTGGAACTATAATGGCTATTGAGTTACGTAACAATGAAGAAACCAATTACTTAAACAGTATAGGCACACGTGTAGGTCCGTTTTTTTTAGCGCAAGGTATTCTTATTCGTCCGTTAGGAAATGTTATTTATGTGTTACCTCCTTACTGCATTACCTCTAAAGAGTTGAATAAAATATATACCGCTATTGAGGCGTTTATTGATACTATTAATTAATTACTTCAAAAATGGATTACTCGTTTTCTCTTTTGCAATAGTGGTTACACTTCCATGCCCGCTGTATATTTGTGTGTTTTCGGGTAATGTAAATAGTTGAGTGCGGATACTTAGTAATAATTGCTCGTGATTACCAAATGGCAAATCAGTACGTCCAATACTATTGTTAAATAAGGCATCGCCTACAATACAAAAATTATTTTCAGCGTTATATAACGCCACACTTCCTGGCGAATGCCCTGGTACAAAACGAATTTCAAATTCATCATTACCTAATTTAAGCAACGTGTTTTCAACTAAATAAGTGGATATACGCGGAGATTTAGTATAATTTAATTGCCAACGTGTTGCACTTATTTCATCTAAGTCTACTATTTTTTCTTCCTCTTTATGGGCGTGTAATGGCAAGTTGTATAATTGACTCACATAGGCGTTACCAAATATATGATCTATGTGACAGTGTGTATTTACGAGCAACACAGGATTTAGATCGTTTTTACTAATAAAAGTGGAGAGTATATTTTGTTCCATCACATCGTAGCAACCAGGATCTATAATCATGGCTTGTTTAGCATCATTATACACTATGTAAGTATTTTCTTGCATCGGATTAAATGTAAATTTTTGTAGTTGTAACATTTTGTGTTTTTATGAATTAAAATTATGCTTATGTAAATCTAAATTTTTCGTTTAAACGAATTAGCAAAGTACAACTCTAAACGTATACCTGCTATGGGATTAATAAAATCCAAATTAACAAATATCGTTGGACCTATACCTATATCGTACAAAGGCTTATAATAGTAGCTAAACTCGCTGTATATGCCATACGAACCTATTTGACTGTATTGCTCGGGTAACACCAAGCCTGTGGCTTTATCTTTGGTGGGTTGCCACAAAAACGAATATGATAAACCAAAATAATAACTAAATACCGATTTTAATCTTTGTTTACTATTACCCAAACTCACATTAAAATATTGGTTTCTAAACAATTGTGTGGCATCAGTTCTAATGTTACTATAGTTACATCTCAAATAACTTTTTTTTACACGAAACGTAAGTCCCAAACCTATTATGGGGTTTTTGTAACTAATGGGTTTGAGGTTAAATGCCGAACCTGCACCTAAGGTTAGGTAGCCTGCTTTGCGCTTATACAAATTGCCCTTGTATTCAAATACGTTGGTGTCTATTTTGGGAGATTCTTTTTTTGAGGTTTGTTGAGCATTACGTATTGCTTTGGCATCACGTTGTTTTTTTAGACTATCATTTTCTCTTTGTAATTGCTCAGCTTGGCGTATAAAAAACTGTATTTTAGCATCATTTACACTATCTTTTACATGCAATATAGAGTCGGTGTTTTGATACTCTTGCGCATAAGTAGCACTAGTACACACCACAAGCAATAGTGTAATAAATAATTTAGTAGTTAGTTGCACAGTGTTTTTAATTATTTGTTGCTAATGTACAGTAAGTATTTATATACCAAAAGTTTAATTGATAAATGGCGTAAACAATTTAGGGAACGTGTTGCATACGTGCTTTAGTAAATACTCTTGCTCGGGCTGATTGGGCGTAGCAATAAGTAGTACAGGCTGCTGTAACGTATAAAAATCCATAATAGATGTATAGCCACTATAAGTAATAATGGTTTCATGTGTGGCTATTAATTGTTGCAATAGCGCAGTGTTTACTGTAGGTAATACTTTAATGTTGCCTTGTTTTTTTAAATAATATAGAATAGATGCATTTGGTACATTAACAATAGTTATAACTTGTGTAGTATTACAGTAGTAGTTTTTAATTAGTTTAAACAAATACTTTTTAGCATTAACAGGGCCTGTAAGCAGTACTAATATACTGTTGGATGTTTTTGTTAAGTTGGGCAACACCATACGAGAGAGTATGCCTATATATTGGGTAGGAATAGTTACTTTAGTATTTGTACTTAATTCACCGCTCAATCGTTGGTTTTCGTTAGCGTTGTCGGGTATCCAACAGGTGTTAAAATTATTTATTGCACGTGCTATTGTATTATTTATAATGTACTTAAAATACGGAGTAATAATTTGTAACTGATGTGTTATAATTATACTCGTAACGCTTGGGTGGTAAAGCCCGTAGCGGTTATCACTAATAATTACTTGGCAAGTATTGTATTGTAAATAATGTGCAAGCCAACGTTTTTCTTGTAGTATTTTAAGCGCAATTTTAGGTATTTGCAACGTAATGGCTAAAGTAAAAAAACGACTCCAATAAAACACACTGTACCCTTGTAAGGCTTGGTACGAAAGGTTATTATCCGCTTCAAATTCTTTTTTATAAAACAATTGTTGATTAGCGTTGCACGCAATAGTTACGGTACATTGTTGTGCCAATAGTGCTTTAATAATAGGTATGCAGCGTGTAGTATGCCCCATACCCCAATCTAGCGGAGCTATAAGCACATGTTGGTTATTTATTGATGTGTAATGCACTGTGTGTTAATCTTCAAAACTTTGCATATCGCATAGCTTTTTATATGTGCCATCTTTCGCTAATAGCGAAGTGTGTGTGCCTCGTTCTACTATTTTGCCTTGGTGTAGTACTATTATTTCATCAGCGTGTTGTATGGTACTAAGGCGATGCGCTATAACTATACTTGTTCTATTTTGCATTAAATTATGTAATGCGTCTTGCACCAAACGTTCGCTTTCGGTATCTAATGCCGATGTAGCTTCGTCTAATATTAATAGCTGCGGGTTTTTGAGCAGCGCACGCGCTATGCTCAAGCGTTGGCGCTGTCCGCCACTTAACTTAGTACCGCGGTCGCCAATGTTAGTGGCATAACCTTGTGGCATAGCTAGTATAAATTCGTGTGCGTTAGCGGCTTTGGCAGCAGCTATTATTTTATCTTCGCTTACGTTGTGCAATCCAAAAGAAATATTGTTGGTAACCGTATCGTTAAACAATATAGCCTCTTGGCTCACAATACCAATCATACTATTGAGGCTATGTGTTTCAATTTTTTTTATGTTGATGCCATCAATAAGTAATTCGCCTTCGCTTACATCGTGAAAACGGGGAACCAAATCAGCAAGTGTAGTTTTACCCGAACCCGATTGACCTACCAATGCTATGGTTTTACCACGAGGTATAGTTAAGTTAATGTTTTTGAGTACCATACCATCATCACCTCTGGTATAAGCAAATGATACGTTGTGGAATGTAATTTCGTTTTCAAATTTTGTTTTTAGTAATGGCGATTTATCTTCGTGTATAACATCATCTGCCAGTAAAATTTTGTTAATACGCTCTGCACTTGCCATACCTTTTTGAGCATTATACACTGCGGTAGATAATGATTTAATAGGCGGTATTAATTGCGAAAATATAGCCACATAAGCTATAAATACGCTTGCTTGCAATGTACCTTCGTTCAGCACCAAATTACCACCATAGAGCATAACGCCTATTAATACGGTTACTCCAAGCGTTTCGGATATTGGACCCGCTAAATCTACCCTGCGATACACACGTATCATAAGGCTATTGTAATCATCATTAATATCATCAAAACGCTTGCGCATAAAGGGTTTGGCATTGAACGATTTTATAATACGTAAGCCTCCTAATGTTTCTTCAATAACACTTAACAAACTACCCAACATATCTTTGCTTTGCATACTAGCACGTTTTAATTGCTTGCCCACACGCCCTATTAACAAACCCATTACAGGTAATAATAAAAATACAAACAACGTTAAATGCGGACTCATATATAGCAGGCACACCAAAAACCCAATAATGTTAATAGGTTCGCGGGTTAATGCCTCTAACGATTGCATTACACTCCATTCTATATCTTGCACATCATTGGTGCAGCGCGACATAATATCTCCTTTTTTTTCTTCGCTATAAAAACTCAATGGTAGGTTTACAATTTTGTGATACATAGCTTGGCGCAAGTCGTGTATAATACCATTCCGTAAGGGTGCAACTATGTACATGGCAAGGTATCTAAATACGTTTTTGAGTACCGTAAAACCAAATACAAACCCACATACAAACAACAATGCCTTAAACTTACCGTGCAGCACTATAGTTTGCGCTATGTAATAATTAAACTGTGTAGTAACGCTACTTGCACTAAAACTTAATGCCTTGGGTGCATTAGCTAATATTAGCTGATAATCGGCAACATTTTTATTAAATAATATATCTAAAAAAGGAATTAATAACGAAAACGAAAACAACGAAAACGTTACAAACAACAAGTTGAATACCACGTTAAGTATAGCGTACCGCTTGTAAGGTATAGCAAAGCGAAGTAGGGTAAGAAAGTTTTTCATTGCATTAAAAAATTTGATCCAAATGTAACTAAAAGCAAGTTGAAAAATAATTTCATTGCAGTAGGTATAAAGCGTTAAGATGATTTACTTTTGTGGTAAAGAATTTTAATTCATACTATGGCAACCAAAGCAAAAAAAACAACCACTCCAATCATAAAAAAAATAACACCTGCACATACCGAAATATTTGTAAAAGGTGCACGTGTACACAATCTCAAAAATATTGATGTAAGTATTCCTCGCAACAAATTGGTGGTTATTACTGGTCTTTCGGGTTCAGGCAAATCATCGCTTGCGTTTGATACCTTGTACGCCGAAGGGCAACGTAGGTATGTAGAAAGTCTATCGAGTTATGCTCGCCAGTTTATGGGCAGGCTTAATAAGCCCGATGTAGATTACATAAGCGGTATATCGCCCGCAGTAGCTATACAACAAAAGGTAAGCACGCACAATCCACGTTCTACGGTAGGTACATCAACCGAAATATACGATTACCTAAAATTATTGTACGCACGCGCAGGCAAAACATACCACCCTGTAAGTGGTGCAGAGGTTACCTGCAGCACAGTTGCCGATGTAGTTAATTACTTGCAAACACAAACTAACGCAAGTACAGTACATATATTTATAGCTATAAACAAACCCGCTACACGCACCGCTGTGCAACAGTTGCAGGTGTATCGTCAGCAAGGGTTTTCTCGTATAGAGTATAAAAACGAGCTGATAAAAATAGACGATGTATTAAATACCATTACCGAAAAAGAATTGCCCAAATGCCTATTGTTAGTAGATAGATTTGTATTAAATACTACCGATGAAGACGAGCAAACTCGCTGGGCCGACAGTGTTCAAACTTCATTTTTTGAGGGCGATGGTATTTGTATTGTTGAAGTAATAAATAAAAAAGAAAGCGTTAAAAAACAATTTAGCAATAAGTTTGAAGCTGATGGAATGCAGTTTGAACACCCTTCGCTTAACTTTTTTAGCTTTAATAATCCAATAGGCGCATGCAAACGTTGCGAGGGCTTTGGCAATGTATTAGGCATAGACCCCGACTTGGTTATTCCAAACAAAAACATAAGTGTATACGAGGGTGCAATTGCTTGTTGGAAAGGCGAGGTAATGAGCGAATATTTAAAACCATTGTTACTGCACGCACTCAAATTTGATTTTCCTATACACCGTGCCTACAACGATTTAAGTAAAGCGGAACAACAGCTATTGTGGAACGGTAATAAATATTTTCAAGGCATCAATTCGTTTTTTGAATTTTTAGAAACGCAAACTTACAAAATACAATACCGTGTAATGCTCTCTCGCTACCGAGGTAAAACGCATTGCCCCGATTGCCAAGGCACACGATTACGTAAGGACGCATCGTATGTAAAGTTGGGTAATAAATCTATAAGCGATGTAGTACTTATGCAGGTACGAGATGCACACACCCATTTTACTAAATTAAAACTTACAAGACAACAAGCTCAAATAGCAGATAAACTAATAGTAGAAATTGTAAATCGTTTGCAATTTTTAATAGAAGTAGGCTTAGGATATTTAACCTTAAATAGATTAAGCAACAGTCTTTCGGGTGGAGAATCGCAGCGTATTAATTTGGCTACAAACATTGGTAGTAGCCTTGTGGGGAGTTTGTATGTGTTAGATGAACCCAGCATAGGCCTACACCCCCGAGATACCGAACAACTTATAAAAGTATTAATAGCCTTGCGTAACTTAGGCAACACAGTTATAGTAGTAGAACATGATGAAGAAATAATGCGTGCCAGCGATTACCTTATAGATATAGGTCCACTTGCAGGACGAAATGGCGGAGAGGTAGTGTTTCAGGGGCATATAAGCAAAATAACAGATGTTACTACAAGCCTTACTACCGCTTACCTTACAGGTGCCGAAAAAATAGAATTGCCCACCCGCCGTAGAGCAAGTAATTATTTTGTAGAATTGAAAGGTGTTACCGAAAATAATTTAAAAAACATTGATGTAAAGTTTCCGCTTAATAACCTCTGCGTAGTAACAGGTGTAAGTGGTAGCGGAAAAACATCGTTAGTAAAACGAGTATTATATCCCGCACTAAAAAAACTCACAGGTACATACTCCGAACTTACTGGTAAGTTTGAAACTATGTTGGGCGATTATGATAAAATAAAACAACTGGAATTTGTGGACCAAAACCCTATAGGGCGCAGTAGCCGCAGCAACCCAGTAACTTACCTTAAGGCTTACGACGAAATTCGCAACTCGTTTGCCGCCGTACCATTGGCACAACAACGTGGTTTTAAACCTTCGCATTTTAGTTTTAATGTTGATGGTGGTAGATGCGAAGCCTGCGAGGGCGATGGTAATATACACATAGCTATGCAGTTTATGGCCGACGTAGAATTGTTGTGCGAAGCCTGTGAGGGAAAGCGTTTTAAAACTGAAGTGTTAGAGATAGAATACATGGGCAAAAACATACACGAGCTATTGTGTATGACGGTGGACGAAGCGTTGCTATTTTATACAACGCCCGCTAAGCCCACAACTGCCGACAAAAAAATAACCGCTAAGCTACAATGCCTTGCCGACGTAGGTTTGGGCTATGTACAATTAGGGCAATCGAGCAGTACACTAAGTGGTGGAGAGGCGCAACGTATAAAGTTGGCTTACTTTTTATCGTTGGGCGATTTTGAAAACCACACCTTATTTATATTTGATGAGCCTACCACAGGTTTACATTTTCATGATATTAAAAAACTATTAGCCGCCTTTGAAGCATTATTAAAACAAGGTAATTCAATAGTGCTTATAGAACACAATATGGAAATAATAAAATGCGCCGACTACATTATAGACATAGGTCCCGATGGTGGCGATGAAGGTGGACGCCTACTCT
This sequence comes from Bacteroidia bacterium, assembly GCA_014376525.1. GTDB lineage: Bacteria > Bacteroidota > Bacteroidia > UBA4408 > UBA4408 > JACMRI01. Next base: position 14,600 of record JACMRI010000066.1, read on the forward strand.
ACCAAGGAAAACCCGAAGGTTTGGTTACTGTAAAAGAATCGCACACGGCTAAATATTTAAAAACAGCGTTGGGGATTAAAACTAAATAAAAACAACTTTTTCAAACGATTAAAAAACTAATCTACAATTAGTTTTTTAATCGTTTTGTTTCCATCAACAACTAACTCTATTAAATACATCCCTTTGGTTAATTTGGTTGTATTTATGTCGTAACTGTGGTCGCCTTGTGTTAAATTTGAATTAACTATTGTTTGCTGTACTTGCCCTAATACATTTATAACTACTACCGAAACAGCACTTGTTTTAATTAAATAAAAATTGACTGTAGATATTCCTTGCGAAGGATTTGGGTGTATTAAAAATTCATTTCCATAGCTTTTTACTGATGCCAAAGCTGTTGGTGTAGATAGATTAGTAATTATCTCAATGTCATCTATGTATAAATTATTACCTCCTCCAGGTGTAAATATATATTTTAAAACAACATTGTTCTTACCATAAGCTGATGCCAAATTATTAACAGTGGCAAGTTTCCATTCTAGTGTACTTGCCCTTGCTGGCACATAGTTTACCAACGTATAATTACCTGCAATAGGGCTTAAATCGTTATTAGCATTAACTACATTAGCAGTACGTGAAAAGCGAGGTGTTCCTACAAAACCAATAGAGCAATTGGTTTGCATATACAATTCTAATTTATCCGTATTTGTGTTATCAATAGGAGTGTATGCATATCTAAATTTTAGTGTAGCCGAAGTTACTCCAGTAAAATCAAGCGGAGGAAACACTATTTCGTCGGTTGCTACAGATGATCCAATATTATTATTTAAAATTAAGCAATTATTCCCCGTAAAACTGCTGAGAGCGGTAGATTGAAAATACTTATTATCATTATCAGTATTTATTACAGACCAGTTTTGTGCAAACGTACTATTGTTTTCAAAACCCTCATAAAAATTAGCAACAGGAGTAGTGGCAACATTATCAAATATATGTATGGCAGTATTTTTAGTTATAGTATTACTACCCACACTATTAGTTACGGTAAGTGTTACGTTGTAAGTGCCAGCGGTTGCATAAGTAACTTGTTCGTTTGCATTAGTTGATGTTGCTGGCATTCCTCCCTGAAACGTCCATGCATATGATGTAGGGATAGCATTAGTAGAAGCATCAGTAAAACTTACTGGTAGGTTAATGCACGTTAATGCTTTATTTACTTTAAAATCGGCTTTGGGAACACAAACCACCGCATTAGTAACACCTGTGGCAAGCAGGTTTGTGCTTGTCCATAGGTTGTTGCGCCCTGCTGTTGCTGATAGTAAAGCGTCTTGCATGCGTGTAGCTTGATTGCGCGTAAACATATGCTCACAATAAGAATAATCCATAAAATTTTGAAAGTTTTCATTAACACCAAAAGTGCATAATTGATAGCTAGCAGGATTATTTGCATCAGGGCAACTTAAATATCCTTTTGATGTGGGCGTGTCGTTTACATAATCATCGTTATTACAGTCCACACCACAACTGTTCCAACCAAATGTGTGTAATAAATCTAACCAATGTCCAACTTCGTGGGTTAATACTCGTGAACTAAATGCATTTGAAGTACCTATTGATCCTACATAATTATGTAAAACCACTATGGCATCAGTTGAGTTACCTGTGTTCCAACTGCCAGGTAAATAAGTGTATCCAGCTGCACCAAATCCATTACTTAACTTAATACTTTTAACCACATATATGTTCATATATTTTGTAGGATCCCAACCTTGGCTATATAATGTTGGGGAAGAGTCATCCCACTTTGAATCGGCAGATGCATAATGCACAATACCATTAGTACAGTTTCCTTGCGGGTCTTTGGTAGCTAATACAAAACGAATATTGGTAGAGTCCGCAATAGTTTTAAACGAAGGTATAATTTCGGTAGTGTCGGCGTTGCGTTTGGCAAAATCAATATTAAGTATATTTATTTGATCTAATACTTGTGCATCGCTTATGTTTTCAATACCACCTAAGTGTAATATATGAAATACTACGGGTATTGTAAATGGACCTACTTGTTTTGTTCCTTTTCTATTAGTAATATTTTGTGCATTGTTTTTGGCATCCATACGGGCTTTTAATGCAGGATTAGCATCAAACACTTTTTGCATAGCTACGTCGCTTCCGCAACGTAAACCGTTTTGGGCTAATATAGTTGTGTTTACTATAATAATAGTTCCTAAAAATAAAAACAGTTGTTTCATGATACGAGGTGTTTAAATGAATATATAAATTTAAATATTGTTTAACTATAAACAAAGTTAGTAAAACAAAACAGCTACGTTGCTTTCTTGTAAATTTTAGTTGGTAATATGTAATACGTTACCGTCCCAGGTGGTGGTATAACGCACCAGTTGTTGCCCTGCAGGCCCTTGTATAGATGTTCCGTCGGTTATCAAAAACTTAGACCCACTACACGCATCTACCAGCACAACATTGTTGCTAGTATCTACGCTACATACGCAGTTTTTACTAGGTTGATACGTGCTTGTACGCTCATATGCTACAAAATCGTTTACATCTTTACGATACACAATTAAACCATTTACACCTCCATTTACATATTGCCAACCACTAATTGCATTTAACTTATAATACTGTGGTGTGCTTGGGTAAATGGTTACATTAACGCTTGCATACGGCATTACATCTCTTGCTTTGCCACAGCCAAAGGTTACAAGTGCCACAATTGTTAAAAAGTATCTTAATATTTTAATCATCTATTACAAAACTAATCCTTTTCATTAACTATTTTCGTAACAATTATTATTTTAAACAATTAAACCACAATAGCGGTAAGCATGGCGTTTTTTCAGAACATAAAATTATCAACAGCAGTAGCAACGTTTAGTATAGGCGTGGCTTTGTGCCTAGGCACACCCGTTTTGGCGCAACGTATGGATACCGAAAACTTAAACCAGCTAAATGCAGGCAAAGAAAAATCTATAACTCGTGCGCAAATAAAAAACAATACCGAGAAAAATTACAAAGCGTTTAGTAAACGTCAAAGTAAATCTGCACGCCGTATGATGCGTGCTGATGCTAAAAAATCTAAACGTATAAACGAAGGGCAGGCTCCACATACCAAAATGGAAAACTTCTTTAAGCGCTTCAAAAAGAAAAACACAAGTACAAAAGGAAGTAAGGGACGTAAGTAATTTACGTAAAAAAATATATTTATTATAAACTAACATAAATAATGATTGAATAAATTTAATATTTATTCAATCATTATTTATTTAAAACAACAAACACAATGCTAATATATAATGTAACCATAAATGTAGAAAACGATGTACGCGAACAGTGGGTACATTGGATGAAAACTGAACACATGCCAGCGGTAATAGCCACAGGCTATTTTACGGAAAGTAAATTGTACAAAGTACTCGTTAGCGAAGAGCAAGGCACTACCTATAGCGCGCAATACAGCTGCAACAATTACGAAAACTTAGCACAATACAAATTACATAGTGCGCCACAATTACAAAAAGAAGCCAGCGATAAGTTTGGTGGTAAATTCTCTGCGTTTCGTACTAGCTTAGAACTAATATAAGCCTAAAAAATTGTAGTTTAAATAAAACTATATTTGCACACAAATAAACTATATACACTATTACATCAAATAATATTTACAATGAATTTTGAATTGCCACATCTGCCCGAACGCCCCTTACAACCACGCCAAAAAGGATTAACCATGGTTATGGATAAAGGACTTAGCTTACGTGAAGCAGAAAACTTTATGGACGCATCTAGCGAATATTGCGATTTGGTAAAACTTGGTTTTGGTACAAGTTACGTAACTAAAAACTTAGACGCTAAAATAAAAATGTATCATGATGCAGGTATGAAAGTGTATTTGGGAGGTACGTTGTTTGAGGCTTTTGTTATTCGTAATAAGTTTGATGATTATAAACGCTTGCTGGATAAATACAAACTTAATACTGTAGAAGTATCGGACGGAAGTATAGTGCTTGACCACGATTTGAAATGTAAATACATAAGCGAGTTAAGTAAAAACTACACTGTGCTAAGCGAAGTAGGATCTAAAGAAGAGGGTATAATTATACACCCGCGCCGCTGGGTAAGTATGATGCAAACCGAACTAGAAGCAGGCTCATGGAAAGTAATAGCCGAGGCACGTGAGAGTGGTACGGTAGGTATTTTTCATAAAGATGGAAAAACACATACTTTGCTTATAGACCAAATAGTAAGCAAAGTAAACAACGATAATATATTGTGGGAAGCCCCAATAAAATCTCAACAAGTGTGGTTTATTAAAAAGTTTGATCAAAATGTAAACTTAGGTAACATAGCACCACACGACCTTATAGCCCTAGAAACCTTACGTATAGGCTTGCGTGGCGATACCTTTTTTGATTATTTACCCAAAGAGTTAAATAGAGAACTAAAATAGAGGAGTATTAAATGAGCATTATTAAATAATATTAAACCAACTATTTAAGCGTAAAATGGTAAACGAAATAACAGTACAGGAAGTAAAAAAAGCACTAGACGAGCATCAAAACATAATAATAATAGACGTGCGCGAACAACACGAAGTAGATGCCGCTAACTTTGGCGCAATACATATACCTATGGGTGAAGTGCTAAATAGATTAAACGAAATACCAAAAGATAAACCTGTATATATACACTGCCGTAGCGGCTCACGTAGTGGAGCTATATGCAACGCCCTTATGAACAATGGTTATACTAATGTATTTAACATCAAAGGCGGAATAATGGCATGGAGTAAAGAGATAGACACCTCACTACAAGTAATGTAACACGTAGTTTTATAATTTAAAATTATAGCCATTTGCACCTACTTTTTTAATTTAAGATGCTACTTTTTATTTACAACGTACTTAACAACAAATACAATTACATTAATTTAATGTAGGTACGTAACTTTTTATATATGTAATTAAATGATAGCAACACTCTTTGGCACAAAGCCCACACCACGCTGGATAATATTTTTTTTAGATGTTTTCTTTAGTTTTTCTTCCATTTTATTAGCGTATCAACTGCGCTTTAATTTTAATATTCCTAGTGAAGAGGTTGTTTATTACTTAAAAATTTCTACTCCCATATTTTTACTTATACGTATTACTTGTTTTTATATTAGCAAAATATATACGGGTATTATACGCTACACAAGCACCCGCGATGGGCAACGAGTATTTGTTGTAACCCTTACTGGTACTATATTATTATGTTTAGTAAATTTGGTAAGCTACATGTGGCAAGCCAAATTTGTATTTCCGTTTTCGGTTATTGTTATGGAGTTTTTGGGGAGCTTGTTTTTTTTAATTACCTATCGCATTGCGGTTAAGGTATTGTACTTTGAGTTAAAAAACCCTACTAAAGAACGTAGCCGAATAATGGTGTTTGGCGCAGGCGAAGCTGCACTAATAGCAGCTCGTGTGCTAGATAGAGATGCTGGATCTAAATACAACGTGATAGGTTTTATTGATGATAACCGCAAAAAAATAGGCAAAACCATTGAGGGTGTAAAGGTGTACAACGGCGCATTACTGCACGAAATATTAAGCACTAATGATGTAGGCTTTCTTATTATATCGCCACAAAACATAAGCAACACCCGCAAGCAACAAATAATAGAAGCTTGTGTTGCTAACAATGTAAAGGTGCTTAACGTGCCACCTGCCACCAAATGGATTAATGGCGAACTGAGTTTTAAACAAATAAAAAAAATAAGCATTGAAGACCTACTTGGACGAGATCCTATACAGCTCGATGAAACACAAATACGTGCATTAATACAACACAAAACTATACTTATAAGTGGTGCTGCCGGATCTATAGGTAGTGGCTTGGTGAGGCAAATTATAAAATATAACCCCGCCAAATTAATAGTACTAGATGTTGCAGAAAGCCCACTGTATGACATACAAATGGAATTGCAAGAAATAAACATCGGTATGCACAACATAGAAATAGTAATAGGCGACGTACGTAACATAGAGCGTATGCGCAATGTATATGCCACGTTTAAACCTCAGGTGGTGTTTCATGCCGCAGCATATAAGCATGTGCCAATGATGGAAAACAATCCTGCCGAAGCCATATATACCAACGTACACGGCACACGTATTATGGCAGATTTAGCAGTAGAGTTTAACGTACAAAAATTTGTAATGATAAGCACCGATAAGGCTGTAAACCCTACCAACGTAATGGGTGCAAGCAAACGTATAGCCGAAATATATGTACAATCACTTAACACTACTACCAACACACAGTTTATAACCACACGTTTTGGTAACGTACTTGGGAGTAACGGTTCGGTTATACCTCGGTTTAAAAAACAAATAGATAACGGAGGCCCATTAACGCTTACGCACCCAGATATTACACGTTTTTTTATGACAATACCCGAAGCCTGCCAGTTAGTACTAGAAGCTGCAACTATGGGTAAAGGAGGCGAAATATTTGTGTTTGATATGGGTAAAAGTGTTAGGATTTTGGATCTCGCAAAAAAAATGATTAAACTATCAGGCTTTGAATTGGGCAAGGATATTCAAATAATATATACTGGCTTGCGCCCTGGCGAAAAGCTATATGAAGAACTATTAAACAATGCTGAAAACACATTAGCTACGCACCACAGCCTTATACTCATAGGTAAAGTACGCACACACGAATATGCACAAGTTAAAACCAATGTAAACGAGTTAGTAGCCCTTGTGCCAACACAACATAACATAAACATTGTTACTAAAATGAAACAAATAGTACCCGAATATGTAAGTAACAATAGTGAGTTTGAACAATTGGACGCACCAAAAAACTAACTGTAAACTTGGCACAACACAACATTACAGGGCAACAGGGCGAATTATTGGCACAACAGTATTTGCTTGCTAATGGTTATGTTATACTACACACCAATTGGCGTTACCGCAAGTACGAAGTTGATATTATAGCACAAAAAAACAACACCTTAATATTTGTTGAAGTAAAAACACGTAGTGGCAGCATCAACAACGTAAACGAAATTATAACTAGTACTAAACAAAAACAATTAGTTGATGCCTTGCATAACTATTGTATACTACACCAAGTTGCTGTAGATGCACAAATAGATTTATTAATTATAAGTAACACTAGTAGCATTGAGCACCTGCAAAATGCGCTTAGATGATATTATTTTAACTCAAGTAAAACTCAAAAGAGTATTATTAAAAATTTTAAATCCCTAGAAATAAAAAACTCAAAAAATTCTTTTGATTTAAAAAAAACATTTAACCAAAACAAAAAACACTCCGTAATCAATTACTAAGTACTTTCGGAAAAAATAATAATATAAGCATTACAAAAACCAACACTGTTATTATTAACACATACTAAAAAATGAAAAAGCACACTCTTATATTCCGTTGGCTTTACAACGAGAAAAATATTATTATAAAAATATATTTTTTGGCTGTGGTGCAAGGCGCAATGTACCTGTCAATACCATTGGGTGTACAAGGAGTTATAACGTATATAATGGCGGGTAGATTTTCGGCATCGCTTATTCTGTTATGTTGCTTAACCATTGTAACAACGGCATTTATTGGATTTTTTCAGTTGTGGCAAATGCGTTTAAATGAAACGCTAAACCAAAAAATAGTGGGCGATGTGGTTTCTAAAATTAGTTTTTATCTTAAAGAAAACACTCCAACAAGTGGTGCTATTGCCAAAATAAATAAGTTTATGGAAATAATTACGCTCCAAAAAAGCGTAAGTAAAATTTTGCTCGATTTTTCGTTTTCTATCATAAGTATTGTATTTGGTTTACTTATTTTGCCGTTGTATAGCACTTGGTTTTTGTTGTTTACTATTTTGTTAAGTGCTTCTTTTTATTTTATAATTACGTACTACGCTCAAAAAGGAATTGATACCAATATAGCTACTTCTAATGCTAAGTACACTATTTTGGAAGGGCTACAAGACGCTGATAGTTATGCTAACGTAGAACAGTTTAGTACTACATCAAACAATAATTTACAAAACTATTTTAACAACCGCAACCAACATTATGCGGTATTAGAAACACAATATAAAGGCATATTTGTTTTTAAAGTTGTGTTTGTAAGTGTACTTCTTTTTTTGGGTGCATACTTGGTGCAAATTGGCGGGCTTACTATAGGGCAGTTTATAGGGTCGGAGATTATTGTTTTTTTGGTTATAAATGCGGTTGAAAAACTGGTAGGAAGCCTTAACATTTGCTACGATGTAATAACAGCGTTGTATAAAATAGAAGGTGTTTTGAATAATGATGACAATTACTCTTACATCAACAACCACAAGGGTAATAAGTTATCCAGCCTCAAAAGTATATATACGCACCCTTATACTAAAGTAATAAAAACACTATTGCTTGTGATGTTTGGAACAGGAGCAATAGTGTTGTTTTTGCCTTGGACACAAACTATAGAATCTGAAGGGAAAGTAACCAAACTAAACCCCGAAGATAGACCACAAGCAATAACAACGCGTATTGCAGGGCGTATAGAAAAATGGTACATAACAGAAGGTGTGTTTGTGAAAAAAAATGATACCATTGCGTTTATATCCGAAATTAAAGATGAATATGTGGATCCACAATTGGTAAATAGGTCTCAACAAATTATTAGTAAAAAAGAAACCACAATACAATCGTACGAAAACAAAATCAATGCTGTTGATGCGCAAATAGACGCATTAAATAAATCGCTACTATTAAAAATAGCGCAAACACGTAACAAAATAAAACAAGCCAAAACCAAAATAAGTACTGATAGTAACGAAACAGTGTTAGCATTAGGTAATTATAAACTTGCCGAAGACCAATACAAACGTTACGAAACCCTATTAACTAAAGGCTTAATATCAAAAACAGAAGTAGAAAATAGGAAGTTAAAACTGCAAGAAACCATGGCTAAAAAAATAGCTATTGATAATAAGTATAGCATAGCCATAAATGATTTGCTTAATGTGGAAATGGAACTTAGCACTGTGCAACAAGAATATCAAGAAAAGTTAATGAAAGCTGAGTCGGACAAGTTTTCTACCTTATCATCAATGTATGAAAGTGAGGGGGCTTTAACCAAACTACAAAACCAATTAACCAATTACAGTATGCGTAAAAGCTACAATTATATATTGGCTCCGCAAGATGGATACATCTCTAAAGCATACGTGCAAGGTATAGGCGAAATAGTAAAAGAGGGAGCATCGTTATGCGAAATTGTACCTATAGTTGGAGAACAATCTGTAGAGTTATACATATACCCTGTAGATTTACCATTAATACAAAAAGGGCAATTGGTACAACTTGCATTTGATGGCTGGCCAGCATTTGTATTTAGTGGTTGGCCAGGTATGAGCACTGGTACCTATACCGCCGAAATTATAGCCTTTGACAAATCGTTAGCTACCAACGGTAAATTTAGATTACTTGCCAAACAGCATGGCGAAAAATGGCCTGCTGCCATACAAATTGGTGGTGGTGTAAAAGGTTTTGCACTACTCAACAATGTGCCGCTCATTTACGAACTGTGGCGAAAGGCTAACGGATTTGCTCCAGAGTTTTATACTGATAAAAAAGAAATTAAAAATGATGCTAAAAATGAGTATAAATAATTTTAAGTTACCCCTTGTTGTTGTTTTATTGTGGGCAAGTAATGCTATAGTACGTGCGCAAAACACTACAACTATAAACTATACATCTTACATAGAAACCCTAATAGCAAACAACCTCATGGCTCAAAAAGCCAACAACGAAGCTACTTATGGAGCGTTGAATTTTAAAGCAGCGCAAGGTAACTTTGACCCTACATTTAATCTTAATTATGCCAACAAATTTTATAATGGCGATAATTATTTTAGCGTACTATCCACCGAGGTTAAGCAACAGCTATATACATCTCAGTATATAAAAGCTGGCTACACGTATGGCGTAGGTAACAACATTAACCCTGAGAATAAAACCTATGCACAAGTGCAGCCATACTTAGGCGTAGAACTTGGTTTGTTGCAAGGCATGCGCATAGATAAAAAAAGAGCCGAAGTACTTAAAGCAAAAGCGTATGTAAACTACTACAATGCCGAAAAAAACATACAGCTAAATATGCTGTTAAACGAAGGCACAACACGCTACATGGATTGGTTATACACAAAAAATTTGCTCACTGTAAACGAACAGTTTATGCAAACTTCGCTAGAACGTGTACAAGGCATAACCAAACTAGCATTAGCAGGCGAAAAAGCATACATAGATACCATAGAAGCTACACTACTTTTACAAGCCCGAAAGTTAGAAGTAGATGCTAGTAAAATAGAACTCCAAAAAACCAACAACGATATTAATTTTTATATAAATTCAGTACCCAACGCTGTAACCAATACCATAATAACCAACGATGATTTAGAAGCGTATTTTAATAAAGCCAAACAAGCATTTAACTCCTTTTATAGCGCGGAAACACCTCTCAATCCTATACTCATAAAGTATAATGCACTTAGCAAAGTGTTAGATGTAAACACAAAATTGCAACGAGAGCTAATAAAACCTACATTAAGTGTTAGTTATAATTTTTTGGGTAATAGCAACAACTTAAATCCTGTGCAATTATCTACTACTAATTATAAATGGGGAGTAAATTTTAGTGTGCCAATATTTGTAAGAAACGCAACCAACGAGTATAAAAAAGCACAATTACAAACCAAGAACAACAACTTAGAATTAGAAAACAAAAACAACGAAATAAATAATAAACTAATTACTTATAAGCAAAGTGGTATTATTTTACTAAAACAAATAGACAACATAAACACTACCAGAGATTTTAGCAAACAACTATTTATAAGCGAACAACAAAAAATAGAAAATGGCGAGAGTAGCCTATTTATGCTCAACACTCGTGAAAATAAACTGCTAGAAACAGAATTAAAATTACTGGAATACAAACTAAAATTTGTAAAAACAGTTTTAGCAATTACCTACTTAAATGGCGATTTTAAATATGGATTTTAAATATTGGTAACAATAAAAATCTGTTATTCTACATCTCAAATATTTGTCTTTTAAAAAACAAAATCGGGTTACATATTCATTTGTTTAAAGTTAGGTAAAAACGGGGTAATAGACATTTATGGTGTTAAAAAACTCTGTACGCCTTAATATACTTAGCTTTGAAGAAATCAAAGACTATGAATAAAAAAACTGCTTTTATTGCAAAAGTAAAATCGTCTCGAAAGATGGGTTTTACAATCAAAAACAACGCTATAAATGTGCGTGTTGCGGGAAACGATTTATAGGCGGAGAGCGCTTAAATAGCCTCGTTCTTTGGCAAGAATACACCGAAGGTAAGCAAACGTACAAGCAGCTTTCGGTAAAATACAATTGCTCTACAAAAACTATTCAGCGCAAAATAGATAGCATTAAAACTTATAAAGAAACTAAGTTTCCGAGTGTTGCTAACGTACTAATGGATACCACTTATTTTGGCGGAAAATTTGGCGTTATGGTATTTAAGGATAGTATTACAGGCACTGTCTTATACAAGCAATATGTTAAGTCGGAAACAAATCAGTTGTATTTATTTGGCATCAAAGAAATTACTAATAGAGGTATAAAAGTGCAGTCTATAATTTGCGATGGTCGCAAAGGATTATTTCAATTATTTGATAATATACCTATACAATACTGCAATTTCCATCAAGTAAAAACTATTCGTAATTATTTAACTAAAAAACCTAAAATGCAAGCCAGTAAAGAGTTATGGCAACTTGTACTAATGCTAAAATGCACTGATAAAGAAAGTTTTACTGGCGGATTAAATGAGTGGTATGTAAAATGGAATGAGTTTTTAAATGAACAAAAAGCAGATGAGAACGGCAAGAAAAGATACGTTCACAAAAGGCTAAGAAGTGCTTATCGAAGTCTAAAAACAAATCTTCCATGGCTATTTACGTGGTATGATAATATGCACTTATCTATGCCGAATACAACCAATGCAATTGATGGACAATTTTCTGATTTGAAGAATAAATTACGTAATCATAATGGCTTATCTGAAGCTCGAAAAAAGAAGTTTATAGATGAGTTTTTTAAGGCATAAGACCATTAAATAAATTAGCCATTGATGAAATTCAATGGCTAATTTACTTTATTTGAATGGTATCAAGTTATCCCTAATTAGGTTGCTCTCCAGCAGAGCCTAAAGCCGTTTTACTCGATAAGACAAAGATAAATTACAATCTAATTTACTAAGTATTTATATAAAATAAA
>JACMRI010000067.1 GCA_014376525.1 Bacteroidia bacterium
AGTATTTTGTATTTAAAATTAGTAATGTAATGTTGATTTAACCAAAACACTAAACCTGGTACTAAGGCTATAAAAATATAAGGCTTAATGTTAATAATAAGTACTACACATAACACAAACATAAATAAGTTTGTAGCAATTTTTTTGCGTGCAATAAATGCCATATAAAAAGCGTACGTAAGCCAACAAACTGCGGCAAAGGTATAAGTATCTTTAAGTATGGCCGAACCCCAAAATAAGGGCGATGGAACAAACAGTATAGCTTGAGCCAAACGATGCTGTATGGTTGGATAAAACACACACAACAACTTAAACAATTTCCATATAGCTATGTACGAAATAAAACTGAGTACTATAGTACATGTTAAAAAATTTCGGAATGCAAAAAACTGAACTAAACTAGTAATGCGTACCACAAAGTAAGTTTCATAATTATTAATGTAAGGACCTACAGAACCCGTGTTTGAATCAAATTCTGATAAATAAATAGGTTGAATATCTCCTATTAAAATGTGGTAATATGCGTTTATGTTTTTAAAAAATAAATTGTTTAAACTTATACTATTAGCATTATACAACAGTGTATCGCCGCCTCCATAGTAATACACATATATTAAGCAAAATAACGTTCCGCCTATAAACTTAGCAAGCATACCCTTTACATAATAACTATACACAGGATTTGATTTACGTTTTTGTTGTTGGTAAATAAATGCACATACCAATAAAAACAACACATAAATACCTGCCAACAAAAAATCTATAATTTCTATTTTCATTTAGCTGTAAATATAATAGCTTTACCACATAAATGAATGTTTTATATTTAACTTACGACGGATTAACAGACAACTTAGGGCAATCTCAGATATTGCCTTATGTGTTTTATTTGCAAAAAAACGGACATCAAATCCACATTATTAGTTGCGAAAAAACAATCAACTTTAAACTGCGTTACACTACCATAAAACAATTGTTAGCAGATAATAATGTGCAACACACGCCATTGTTTTATACAAAGCGTCCTCCAGTATTATCAACGGTTATAGACATTTTAAAATTATTGCATACAGCCAAAAAACTACACCAACAACACTCCTTTGATGTAGTGCATTGCCGTAGCTACATACCTGCATTAGTTGGCTTGTATATGAAGCGTAAGTATGGTGTAAAATTCATATTTGATATGCGGGGTTTTTGGCCTGATGAGCGTGTAGATGGTAATTTATGGAATTTAAAAAATCCGTTATATAAAATAGTGTACCGTTTTTTTAAACGAAAAGAAAAACAAGTTATACAAGAGTCCAACGCTATTGTATCGCTTACTAATGCTGGATTGCAAGAAATGCAACGTTGGAACTATACACCCAACATTGCAAGTAAAACAACCATAATACCCTGCTGTGCCGATTTTAATACATTTACTATAACACCTTATAACACTGCACTTGCCGAGCAATTAAACATACAACCACATAATAAAGTGTTATGCTACTTAGGCTCGTTGGGCACGTGGTATATGTTAGAAGAAATGTTGGATTTTTTTACACAATTAAAACAACACGATTCATCCTATTTGTTTTTAATAATTACCACTGATGATGCAACCATAGTAAAAGAGGGCTGCGCCAATAAAAATATTGCGTTAGAAAACATACGCGTTACTAAAGCCAATAGAAACGAAATAACCAATTATTTATCATTAGTAAACCTGGGTATATCATTCATAAAACCCGCATATAGTAAGCTAAGTAGTTCGCCTACCAAAATGGCAGAAATGTATGCTTGTGGCATTCCGCTTGTGTGCAATGAAGGTGTGGGAGATGTTGCGCTAATAAACTCACAGTACCCGTTAGGTGTTATGGTTAGTGAATTAAGTACCGTTGAATATACCGTTGCTATTGCTGCCTTACAACCCTTACTAACATTACCCAAGCAAGCTATTCGTACCAAAGCTCAAACGTTATTATCATTAGATATAGCGGGGCAGGCTTACGTAAATATGTATGCACAGTTGTAATACAATTACTACATTTGAATTTATAAAAAATAAATATCTCAACAACTATGATAACTCGCCCTTTCCCACTTATGCAATGGATAAATGATAACCGTCATTTATTAAAACCACCTGTTGGCAATAAAGTAATATTTGAAGATACCAACTTTATAGTAATGGCTGTGGGTGGACCTAATGCTCGTAAAGACTACCATTACAACGAAAGTGAAGAATTTTTTTACCAGCTAGAGGGCGATATAGTAATAGGGATACAAGAAAACGGTAAGGCAGTAGATGTACCTATTAAACAAGGCGAAATATTTTTACTGCCGCCCTGTGTGCCACACAACCCTAAGCGTGGGGCTAACACCGTGGGTTTAGTTATAGAGCACAAGCGTACCGCAGAGCAAAAAGATGGTTTGCTTTGGTTTTGCGAAAACTGTAATAATAAATTGTACGAATCTTATTTTACACTTACTGATATTACCAATCAGTTCCAGGGTATATTTGCCGAGTACTACAGCAACGAACACTTGCGTACTTGCAAAAGTTGTGGTAAAATAATGCAAGCGCCCTACAAAACTGTTTAACACAATTATAAATTGCCCTCATACAACACCTACACATCAATACTAAGGCACGTTACACCACTAAGAATTATAAATGTGGTGCAGGTAGTAAGCGCATATTTGATATCTAAATTATTGCGCAAACCCATTATGTGGGGCTTACCGTTGGGCATATCTATAGAGCCTACTACATCGTGTAACCTGCGCTGCCCCGAGTGTCCGAGCGGTATGCGAAGTTTTACACGTCCTACAGGAATGCTAAGTATGGATAATTTTACGACCGTAATTAACCAGTTGTATAAACGTGTTACACATCTCACATTTTATTTTCAAGGCGAACCATATCTTAATACGCAATTTTTGCCTATGGTAAGTTATGCTGCGCAGAAAAAACTATATACTATAACTAGTACCAATGCACATTATTTAAACGATGCTAATGCCAAAGCTACGGTAGAAAGCGGCTTAAGTAAATTAATAATTTCGTTAGACGGTGTGTCGCAAGAAGTCTATGAGCAATATAGAGTTGGAGGTAATGTAAATAAAGTGCTAGAAGGTGCAGCTAATATGGTAAAGTGGCGTAGGCAACTAAATAGTAATACACCACAAATAGTGTTTCAGTACTTGGTAGTACAACCCAACGAACACGAAATGGAATTGGCTACAGAGCTTACCAAAACAATGGGTGTAGATGATATATTATTTAAAACCGCACAAGTATATGATTATAAAAATGGCAATGCTCTTATACCTACCATCGAACGTTACAGCCGCTACTACAAAGGCACAGACGGTAAATGGAAAATAAAAAATTTACTGCAAAATCACTGTTGGAAACTATGGAACAGTTGTGTAATAACTTGGGACGGTAAGGTAGTGCCTTGCTGTTTTGATAAAGATGCTAAATACACCATGGGCAACGCTACAGCACAATCGTTTAAAGAAATATGGCACAGTGCGCCTTACATAAAGTTTAGAACTCAAGTACTGCTATCTCGCCAAAATATAGATATATGCGCCAACTGTAGCGAAGGTAGTTTTGTGTGGACTAATAAATAAAAGGAG
Organism: Bacteroidia bacterium; assembly: GCA_014376525.1. Taxonomy (GTDB): domain Bacteria; phylum Bacteroidota; class Bacteroidia; order UBA4408; family UBA4408; genus JACMRI01. The sequence goes on from JACMRI010000067.1 coordinate 3,634, forward strand.
GTTTGATAATTAGTTACTAAACCTCCTTTTATTTACATGTTTTACTATTTATGCTTCGTTCATTTTTATAACAAAATCATCGTACGATAATTGTACAATAGATAAGTTAAATTTCTCTTTATATAATCCTACTATTTTTCTATCTAATACTATATCCGAAACTCTGCGGTATTCTTCGTCTTTTTGTAATATTTTGTTAGCAGTTTCTATTAGGAAACTTTCTTCAATAGTATCTATAGCGTTTTTAAAATATTGTTCTATAAGCATTTGTTTTGTGGCGTTTACAACCTCTGCGCGGTCTACGCCTAATTTGTATTCATTCATTATTTTACTTTCAATAATCTGCACTTTTAACGCTTTAGAATAGTTGGGGTATTCGCTATCTATTTGTTCTAACGTAAGCGGATTTTGATTACTTTCTTTTATCCAACGTTTCAAAAACTTATCTGGCAATGCAGGATTAATATTTTGCAACAATTGGGTTTGTATATCGTAGCGTAATCTACGGTCGCTATCGTTAGCAAATATTGCTGTAATTTCTTCACTTATTTTCGCATTAAACTCGGCATCATTATTTACTACACCTGCGCCGTACATTTTAGTATAAAAATCTTGGCCTATAACTGCCGGTACTACGCGGCTTATTGTACCAACTTTAATATTAAAATTACTCGTTATTTGCTCAGCACTAGCTTTATCCATGCTAAGAATACTTGCTAAATCTATTGAACTCGATGATAAGTCCTTGACATTTACCACTACTATATCGCCTTGTGTTTTGCCTATTAAATTGTTTTTAAAACTTTCGCTTTTTATCATATCAATAGCCAACGTAGATTGACGAAATATGCCGCCTGCCAATACTTCTCCAGCAGCATCAAGCTCTACTAAATCTATGTATATAAGGTCACTGTCGCCTACTATTTGGGGAGTTTCGTACGAACCATTACGACGAGTAATATCATTTTTGTATTTACTTAATAATTGTTCGTTTAGTTTAATGGTGTAATAATTAACAGTGTTAGCATTGGTAAAATTAAGTTCAATTTTGGGGGCAATGCCCATTTCATAATTAAAAACTAAATCGCCACCTTTTTCAATATCTACTGTATCGTTAATTTTAGGTAATGGTTGCCCCAATACTTCCAATTTATTTTGCACTAAGTAATTTGCCAAACCTTTGTTTATGACCTTATTAAGTTCTTCTAACAATATAGATTTACCATACGTTTTCTTTACCATACCCATAGGTACCATTCCTGCTCTAAAGCCTGGCATAGTTACTTTGGTAGCAGCTAATTTCAATGCTTTTTCTACTTGAGGTTTATAATCTGCCTCAGTAAGTGTTATTTTTACGGTTGCGTTTAACGCGTCAATATTGGTTTGTACTAATTCCATAATAGTGTTTAATATTTTTTATGTTACATCTCGTATTACAAATATATGTATTGTATAATCTTAATTAAACACAAATAAACTATTTTTTGAATGAAAAATTAATGTGAAAAATTAAATTTATTTTCTAAAGATTAACATCTAGATTAGGATTTAATTCATATATGTATATAATATTATTTACGCATTATTTTCTTTAACGCTTTGCCTAAGTTTTCTATTACATCAGTAATAAGCATAGTCTCCATGCTTTGTTGTTTTAAGGTAATATCTGCAGCTAAACCATGCAGATACACCCCAATTTTTGCTGCTGTTAGTGGTGTGTACCCTTGAGCTAAAAACGCTGTAATTATACCTGTTAGGGCATCTCCCGATCCACCTTTTGCTAAACCAGCATTTCCTGTAGTGTTATAAAACAATTTATCAGGAGCTATTATTGCGGTAATATGATTTTTTAAAATAATAATAATACCAAATTCATGTGCTTTTTTTATGGCGGTATTTATGCGGTCGGTGTTATTGTTATGCTTACCAAAAAGCCTATCAAACTCATTGCGATGTGGTGTAATTATGGTATTTTTAGGTAGTTTACTTAACAAGTTTTTATTACTTGCTAGTAGAGTTAATACATCAGCATCTAAGAGCAATGGCTTATTAAAGTTAGTCATTAAATGAGTAAATGTTTCTTCCGAAAACGCATCTACCCCTATGCCAGGACCTACACCCATTGCCGAAAATTTATGTAAATCATATTCGTTAACACCCCTTATTTCTAACATTGCTTCGGGAATAGTAGTTTGCATAGTAAAACGTTCATCGTGCGGTACCGAAACTGTAAGTAGGCCAGTACCCGAACGTAAGCAAGCTTTTGCTGCAATAACTGCAGCACCCATTTTGCCTGTATTGCCCGCTATTATTAGTGCATGACCATAATCATTTTTATTAGAAAATGCGTCTCGTTTTTTTATATGCGCTCTAACGTAATTCTTGGTAATTTTTTTCATTAATAAATTTATTTGTATTGCTCTCCAAAAATATCAGCGGCTAATTTTTTATCTAAATTATACACATCATTCCTAAAATTTAACTGCCCTGTATTATCTACCCACGACGTAATATAAACAATATATATGGGAATGGGAGTAGTAAGTTTTATAAATGTTTCATCATCTGTTTTTAATATTTTATTTATTCTTTTAGTGTTCCAATCGGGATTGTTAACTAATAAATAAGTGGCTAATTTTTGGGGGTTAGCAACCCTTATACAGCCATGGCTAAAGGCACGGCGAGTATCATTAAACAAATTTTTGGATGGTGTATCGTGTAAATAAATATCAAAACTATTAGGAAATGAATATTTTATTTTGCCAAGCGCATTATTTTTTCCAGGCTTTTGCCTAAAGGTAAATGGCACATGAGTTATATACTCATTCCAATTAATACCATCGGGATTAATAACCTTATCATTCAATAATACCTCCATATTATTGTGGTTTAAATAATCTGTATTTTTTTTTAAATGCATTAAAACTTCTTTATTAGCAATGCTTTGCGGTACTCCCCAATACGGATTAAGAATTATTTGCGTTACATTGCTTTTAAATATACTTGTTTGCGTAGCCGATTTACCAACTACTATATTAGTTGCCCATACAGGTTTATTATTTTTAAAAACATGTAACTTAAATTCGGGGATATTTACGAGTAAATAATTTTTTTCAATAGTAACAGGAATCCACCGCAAACGTTCCATATTAATCATTATTTGTTTAATTCTAACCCCAATAGGTTTGCCTAATTCAATACTCGTAGCTAAATCTAATTTGCCGTTTTCTGTTAATCCCATTCTGTGTTGAAATCTTTTAACTGCCTTTAGTAACGAATCGGTAAATAGTGTGGTAGTATCGTTTAAGTGTAAATCAGAAGTTAAAAACAACTGATGTTTTACTGATGTTATACTAGCATCTATACTGCCTAATGCAAGCGTTTTGGTATATGCTGCGATAATAGGGAAACCACCTTTTTTTTCAATACTACGGTACTGCACTAACTTATTTTTAAGTCTAAAATAATGTTCATTTACAGGCTCATATACTTTTGTATTTTTTGTTGCTATTATTAATGAATCGAGTAACGATTGATAATTTTTAATGTCTCGTGGAATAAACCATTCTAAATTTTTTAAATCTATTGCAGTGCCACTATACGCTATTTTAGCAAATTTAAAAAAGGTTGTCGTAAGTTGTAATTCTAACTGTTCGCTATTATTATTTTGTGAAAAAAACGTTTTTTTATCTTTATTTAAATCCGCAATTAAAACATCTAAAGTTTTGGTGTTTAAACTACTATCGGCAAAACAATAACTGTAGTTTTTTAATTGGCTATAAAAAACCAACACAGCCTGTTTTGCACCGTTATCATTAAGCCATGCAAATGTGTAATTTCGACGTTTATAAAACTCAATAACTTGTGTTTGTATAGTGTCGGAAATAGCATGTGTACCTATAAACTTCTGTATAGTTATAGTGTCAATTATTAAGTTAGAAATAGAATAAGGCGCTGCAACATTTGTGTTATTTACCCCATTTTGTTTACACGTGGGAGTAGTACAACTTGTTATCAAAAATAAAATGAATACAGAAGCAGAAATTAATTTTATCATACTAGCTAACTATAATTAAAGGCACTATATTTAGTTTAGATTTAATAGAATTAGAAACTGTACAAGCCTTTTCGCTCCTTTCAAATATACGTTGTACATGTTCTTCGCTAACCGATGGAGGTATAACTAATTTAGGTGTTATGGTAACTTGTGTTATAAGAAATTTGCCTTCAGTTTTTTCAACGGTACCTACAGCACTACTTTCGTAGCTTATAAATTCAATTTTTGAATTATTGGCTATGGATAAAAACGTAGCCATTAAGCACGAATTAATTGCCGCTACAAACAGGTGTTCTGGCGACCATACTCCTGCTATGCCATTAGGAAAATCGGGCGGTGTAGCCACTTCTATTTTAGTGTCTAAAACAGGGGAGCTTATACTTCCTCGAGTAGTATTGTTCCACTTTAGATTAACTTCATACGTATGTGTTTCGTTCATGTTATCAATTTAATTTTAGAGCTAGTTTATATTTTTTCTGATTATTATATTATGCTCATCTTCACCTAAATTTCTAATCGGCTTTTGATTAAAATTATCAATATCAAAAGAAAAATTCTAATTTATTTATACAAAGTTAAAGTGCATTTGAAGTCGGTACATAAAACTATTTATTTACAATATAGTTTATAAGGAACATATCAAAATTTAATATCATTTGTAAAATAATTAAACTGTTGTATTTTCAAAAATACCAGTGTATGTAAGCGTTTTAAATAATCAATATTTATTGTATTTAATATACAAACTCCAATAAGTAAATTCTTTATTTTTTAACAAAGAATTTTTTTTTGATGCGCTAGACAGTATTCAATTTCGTAAAAAAATTGCACTTATTAAATAGTTTGTAACTATTTAATAAGTGCAAAATTACTATTTGAATTATAATTTTTTTAATGCTAATTAGTAAAAATCATAATTATAAAAACAGGTAGTTATAACTTATAGTTAATAACTTATGTATGAATTTTGGGTGTAAATTTTTTTAGTTTAAATAACGTCTTAATATCCACGCAGTAGTTTCATGTTGTTGGATTAAGCCTGTTAAAAAATCAACGGTTCCTAAATCATTGTTTTTTTCGGCATATAATTCAAGGCTTTCGCGCAATTCAACCACTACAGTTTCATGGTCTTTTAATAGTTCTTTTAACACCTCTTTAGTTGAGTAATCTTTGGCACTATGCTCCTTAAGTGTAGCTAGTTTTAAAAACTCGCTCATTGTCCCAATTGTTTTATGACCGAGTTTACCAATGCGCTCAGCAATTTCATCTACTGAAGCTTCCAGTTCGGTATACTGCAACTGAAACAACTTGTGCAACTCCATAAAACTCTCTCCTGTAATGTTCCAGTGGGCTTTGCGTGTTTTTACATACAGTAACATTTCGTTTGCTAATAATACTTCTAAAATAGTAACCGATTGTTTTGTGTTTTTTTCTGTAATGCCAATGTTTGTTTTCATGTTTAATTTGTATTTTATATTTAATTTATAATTCGTTTTTATTTTGTTACCACAACTAAATATTTAGATGCGCTCCAAAACAAAGTAGGATTGGTAATAACCAATTTAGTTACCATTTTTTTATTCTCAGGATCAGTTTCTAATTTGTATGATTTTTCCGAGTGGGTTGTAATTATTTTAACTCCTTTGCTATTTATAGGAAAAGATGTTGTTAATGTATAGTCTATCTTAATAAATTTATTATTATCTATATCATTGTTAATTTCGGTTGTTCTGCCAATACCAAGCACTCCACCCTTAGCGTCTATTATTTCAGCATCAAATAAGCGATTAGATTTGCCAATAACATAGTATGCAGTATTCAACTTTGCGTTATTGTTGTCAATAACATCAGCCTGAATTTCATTTTCGTGTATTAAATAGTCTACCGATGTTTCTAGTATTTCTACTTTAAAATATAGGCTTGATAAAGTTGTTTTAAGAGCAACTAATTCTTTCTGTTTTTGAGCTAATTTATTGGTAATTGTTTTAATTGTTTTTTCTAAAGCAATATTTTTATTCAATGATTTTTTGTTTTGTTTAGTCAGTTCCTCTAACTTCAACTTGTTATTATTCATTAATTCATTAATGGCAATAATTTCATTGTTTATTCTCGTTTTTTGATTTTCGGAAAACTCTCCCGATTTAACAGAATTTAATGAAATAATTTGCTGCTTTCTTGTTATAGAATCTAAGTTGCTTTCTACATCGTTAAACGACATCGCAAGCGTTGTAATAACCTCATCTCGTTCGTTTATAATACTTACTAACGAATCGTACTGAGAGTTGTTTAATGCTGTTTTATTTTGTTTACAAGAAAATAATAAAAGAGAAGCTGATACTAAAAGAAATATATTTTTCATATTAAATTTTTTTTTAAGTTTTTTTTAAAGTTTTTATATTTTGGATTTATATTTAAAAATTATGCGTTGTACTTATTATCATCAAGGTGTAGCACAAGCATTGGTATTGTTGATGAAATTGCCATATTTTCGGTAATACTTTTATGCGCTAACTTTTGCCAAAAATTGCGATGGTTACTTACAAAGCACATTACATCAATATATTTATTGGTGCTGTATTTAATTAATTCGTTTACTATATCATTACCATAAATAGTTTCTTTTTCGTAATAAAAATTAGGATTTCGTACTGTAAAAAGTTCCTCCCAATCAAACTGGTTGGGTTCATCTTCTATCATTGACTCTGTATTGCGCACATTTACAAAATACAAATCGGCTTTAGTAGATAATGCGAACTCTGCAATATTACTTACCATAATTGGCGACAACGAAGCGTAGTTACTTGCATACATAATACGTTCTATAGCAATCCACTTTGCATTACGCGGAATAAGTAGCACTGGGCAATGCGCCAAATTAGAAAGGCTAACAGAGGTTGAACCAAATATTTTTGTTAGTACATCAGATAAGCCCGTACTACCAATAACTATTAAATCGGTAGTTTCTTCCTTTGATATTTCCACTAACTCATCTACTACGTCGCCTCTTCCTACTTTTGTTTTAACGTTGTGTATGGCGGCTAGTTGTAATGTTTTATTTTCTTCTACAACAAGTTCTTCAAGTTGGTTGATAAATTCTGCATCATCAACAATGGTATAAGGTACTAAACTGCTATCAGCAACCATCATCATACTTTCTCTTATATACACTACTGTTAAAGTTGCATTAAGGCTATTTGCCAACAATTTAGCGTAACGATAAGCATTACGAGAAGTTGCCGAAAAGTCGGTAGCTACTATTATGTTTTTTATTTGTTTCATTACTAATTATTTGGATATTAATTTATATTGCAAATGTGCATATTGGCACCTATAAATATGTTGTAACATTAGGTATAAAACTTACATTATTTACGCATGTTTTTTTGTAGTAATTACATATATTGTAGGTCTTGTAACTGTTTATTTTAAACATAAATTTTAATAGTAATACTGTTTTAAAACTGTAATTATTTAGGGAACAGTACTTTAAATCTATAAAAATTAATTTTTATAGATATAAGTTGTTTATTTATAAAGCTTATTTATAAAGAAAATACTATAGCAAACAATAACATAAAAAAAACTGCCACAAAATAAATATAAGTAGCAGTATAATAATGGCAACAAGTACAAATTTTTTTTTGAATTAATGGTAATAAATATCATTAACTCGTTTGCTCTTTTTCATTTTTTTTAGATGCAAAAACCTTAATTAAGCTGGCAATTCCTAATACAATACCATTAGAATTATTTGAAATAACATTGGTAACTCCCAACTGCAACAAATCGCCAAGTAGTTGTTTTACTGTGCTTTTAGTTTCGCCTACTACTATTTTTTTTGATGTGTAACCAGCAACCATACTTAATGCCGTACTTAACAAATTAGTATTTGAATTTTTAGGGGCTATTAAATCTTTAATTGTATTTTTAATTAAAACTGATGGCTTTAAGCTATTGTAAGTAATTTTAACTTGTTCTTTTAAAATTTGTTCATCTTGTTTCTGTTTTATCTCAAGTAACCGAATAGCCTCTATTAATTGAATGGTGGTTGTAATGTTTTCCATTGTTAATTAAGTGTTTCGTATATAATTGAATTACTAACATAGTCCTTAATTTTACTGTGTAAATAAAAATATAGAACACCCCCCAAAATAACATAAAACAATGCTACACAAAAAAAACCATAGTATGATTTACCCAATATATCGCCCAACCATAGTGCCACACCAAGTGTTAAAAAAGTAATAGCAATAGAAACTACAAGCAAAAACAAACCTCTTGATACTACCGTGGAAGCCACTTTAGTGGTATTGTAAATAGCTTTTAGTTTAATTAATTCGAAACTTGTTTTGGTATATTGCTCCGCTTTTTCAACTAATGGCTCAATAAAAAGTACTTTGTCTTCCATGTTTTTAAGTATAAAGGTTGAAGGGTGTTTTTATATTTAGTACTTATTTTAAAACTTACTTTACGTCCGCTTTTAAAACTTCTACTCTTTCTTTACCTTGCTCATATAGTTTTTGCATATCTTCTTTAGCACATTCGCATTTTTCAGCAAAACTATTTAGTAACTCTTCAAACTTATCTTTCATTTCGTCCATAGAGTCATCCCCTTTTTCTACTATTTTTCTTCTAGTTTCTGACCCCTTATGAGGAGCAAATAATACTCCAACTAATGCACCTACGGCTACGCCAGCTAATACACCTACTACTAATTTTCCTGTGTCCATGATTTTTTTTTATTAATGATTAATTGATAATTTATTAATGGTTTTTTTTATAAAGGTCTTCTACCTTGTATAACTCTTAATATAACAGATATTAATGCTATTACTAGTAAAACATGTATAATACCGCCTACGTTATATCCTATAAAGCCAATGGCCCAAAATATTATAAATATTACTGCTATTATATAAAGTAAATTTCCCATGTGTGTTAGTTTTAAATGTTAGTATATAATTTAATTATTGTATGTTGTTGCTTGGTGTTGTTTTATCAGCTCCTGTGTCAATACCTGTAGTGTCAGGATTATACTCTCGCTTAGGCTTGTCAAATTTTCCCCTATGCGGTGCTATTTTTGTGTTATCCGAATCAGTATCGGTTCCTGTTTTATCAGCGTTTTCATCAGGGCTAGTATTGTCTGATTTTTTTTTAACACTATTGTTTTTCGAATTTGGTTTTTTATCTATCATGCTTTTTTTTTACACTGTTTATAAATGAATTGCTAAGCCAAAAGTAGATACCCCTGTTGATAAATCTAAAAACAAACCAACTTTAGACGCTAAGTGATACTCTGCTCCCACGTGAGCATTTAGATACAATGGTCTAGCATAGCTACCCTCATTTACATCTCCATAATAGCCGTTTTCCCACACTGTTCTTCTGTAAGAAAATCCAACGGAGCCAGCTAAATAAAAATCCCATTTTTGACCTGCATTTAGCAATTGATCAAAATAGTAAGTTCCTTTTACACCTATCGGTATTACTGTTGTTTTGTAAGAGTAATATCCGTTTGGATATTTGTTATTTACCCAATAGTATTCTCTTTGATAAGAATAGAAACCTATAAATGGAGCTAAAGTAAAATTTTTGGCTATATCAAATTCATAATTAATGGTACCCATAAATGAAGGACTACCCAAATAACCGTAGTAACCTAATCCTGCACCTAAGTTTAATGTTTTGCCAAATTTTTCGGCACTTGATTTTTCTTGCGCTTTAGCTTGTAATGATATTAATACAAGCAATAAAAAAGTTGATTTAAAAATTGTTTTCGTTATTTTCATTATTTTTAATTATTTTATTTTATTTTTAATTACGTAAGTTTTTAACTATTTATTTTTGATTCAAATGTAACTCATATCTGTCGTTACCATCCATATAATAATACCACAAAGACTTCTCCTCAAGTTTTAAAATAAACAAAGTTCTTGAAGATTGCTTATCGCTACCTGTTAGTTTTACTTCTTTATCTTTATTTTGAAAATCCCAAGTACCCGAACCGTTAAAAAAGCTCCAAGAGTATGAATATGCGCCCTTATTGGTAAAAGTTTCGTTGTAGCTCGAAACCAACGAAGTATAATCTGTACCATTAATGCTATAGTTGTCTACTTTCCAAGTGTTAGCCAAACGCTCTGTTCTTGTTTTAATTGTAAACTCTGGCCCATCAGGATATTTTTTGCAACCGGTAATGCTTGACAGCGTAATAGTAGCCGTGCAAATGCTTAATGCTAATAATATATTTTTAGTTTTCATTTTTTGTATATGGTTTTTTAAAATAACCATTTAGCTCCATCTTTTTTTTGTAAGTACTAATAATAAGTCTTATTTATTATATCAAAATTATTTAATTAATTAAGTTTTAAAATGGTATAAACATTTAGCTAAATGGATGCTTATTAAGGTTTAATTAACGTGTTTTTTTAAATGATCTTTAATAAATGCGTGCTGTTGGTTTACAGTCATTTTATCAGTTTGACTTGCCACCGTTTTTACCTCGTTAAAATGTAGGTCTTTATTAATTATATTTAACAATTCGGCTTTGGCTGTTGTTGTTCCAAAAAGCAAAATATCTTTACTTCCACTTAATTTTTCTTTAATGGAATTGTAATAACTCAATTGTAACTGATGCTCCTTGTTGTGCATTGTACTTTCGCTTTTGTGTAATGCTTTTACTTTTTCTTCGTGATCAAAAGCCGATTCTACTACTTCTGTTTCAATAGTATCATTTACAAGTTTCATAATGTTAGCAGAGGAATGATCCATATATACTGCAATAAAAGTGTGTGAATTCATGTTTTATTTTTTTTAAAAATAGATGTCGTTGCTAAATTATAGTTACTTAATTATATTAACGACACCTATTTTTTTTGTTTTTTATTATTTATTTTTTACTGTTAAATCTTTAAACGATTTACCTAACTCTTCCATATCGTAGTTAAATTCGGCTTTAAAAATTTCCCAATTTTCTTTAGTATCCACTTTATACTCTTCTAATCTTTTTTTCATATCGCTGTTTTTCGCTTCCAGTTCAGTTATCTTTTTTTTATAATCAGCTTTAGCATCTTTTTTTTCGTTTTCTATACGCGCGTTAAATTCAATAATGCTTTGGTTATTTGCATTTATTTTATCAGCAGTTTCTATTCTGTATGTTGCTACATCTGCTAAATATGTTTCATTAGCTTTATCTAAGTCTTCATGCGCTTCTACCATGTTTTCTTTAGCATCTTCTAATTTTTCTGATGATGTACTGCAACTTGCAACTACTAATGTTGTTGCAAAAAGTAACCCTGTTAATTTTAATGTTTTCATTTTTTTTTTATTGATTTTAATTGGTTAATAATTATTGTTTTTTATAATTTAGAAATAAGTGTTTCAGCAGCATTTTTTTCTTTGCCTAATTTAACTTGTAAGCGTCCAAGCATTTCGTCTTTTTTACCATCTACTAATAATAAACCATCGTCGGTTAGTATTGCATATCGTTGCTTTAATTTCCCTTTGGCTTCGTTCAACTTACCTTTTAATTCTGTTAAGTTTTTCATCTTGTTTTAAGTTTGGTGTGGATTAATTTCCATACCACAAAGATGCGAAGCTTCATTAATCTAACCTTTACAGCATTTAACTAATAAGTTACATCTTTCACACTTGTTTTATTTATAATAATTAAATTCTAATTATGAAAACAAATTTATAATTTGCACTAGTAATTGTAAAAATGTATTGTAAACACATCTCTAACTTTCACTACAAAAATTAACTACTAAAACAAAACACAATTGTTTTCTATAAGAAGTTTGTTTTGTTTGCAACTATATTATTGTGCAACCTATTTTTTAATTACTATAAATTCAGTACGTCTGTTTTTTTGATGTTCTTCTTCGGTACAAGTTGATACTACTTTTCCCTCGCAGGCACAATTATTTATTAGTTTCGATTCGCCATATCCTTTACCTGTAATACGGCTTGGCTTTGTTATGCTTTTACGTATATAATCTACAGATGCCTTTGCTCTTTTATCTGATAAAATTTGATTATAGGCTTTTGTTTCTCTACAATCGGTATGTGATCCCAGTTCTATAACCATAGTAGGATATTCATTCATAATTTTTATTATCATATTTAGTTCAACTTCTGCATCTGAACGTATCATGAATTTATCCAAATCAAAATAAATGGCTTTAAACTCTACTATTTTCCCTAAGTCAGCACCTTCTATTATTTTAGGTTCTATTGTTTTTGATTTAGCTATTATTTCTTTTTTTAGTAGCACAACATCACTTACCACAACTAAATCTTCACTCATTGTATTCGCTTGGTTTTCGCCGTCGGTATATCCTTCTTTCTTGCCTATTAATTTAAATTTTTTATTGGTACTTACCGTAAATGAATACGCTGCATTATTGGCTGTTGTAACAGTATCAATTACCTTTCCTTTATCGTCTTGCAGTGTAATAAAGGCATTAGGAACTTCATCGCCCTTAGCATCTTTGGCTATACCTTTTAGTTTTTTATCAGTAGTAATTCCCTTTAAAAAATCTACAGAATACAAATCATCATCGCCAATTCCACCAGTTCTGTTTGATGAAAAATATCCTTTATTCGTTTTACCATCAGCAATTGCCGCAAAATCATCATATCTTGTATTAAGCGGAGTGCCTGCGTTTACGCTGTTTTCAAACGTATTACCATTTAAGTTAGCAATAAATATATCTGTTCCACCTAATCCAAAACGTCCGTCAGATACAAAAAATAATTTGCCACTTACCTCTTCAATAAACGAAAATGTTTCATCACCTTCAGTGTTTACTTTATTACCTAAGTTTTCGGGCTTTTGCCATTCTCCATTTGTAATTTTGGTTGTCTTATAAATATCGGCTCCACCAAAACCGCCAGGCATATCACTAGTAAAATACATAGTGTTACCATCGGCCGTTAAGCATGGATGTCCTGTAGAGTATAACTCATTATTAAATATAAAAGGTACTGGCTTTGACCATTTTTCGTTTACACAAGTACTAAAATATATTTGCAATTCCACCACTTTATCTTTACTCTTATCACGATAATTGTTTCTGGTAAATGCCACATAATTACCTTCTTTGTTAAAACTTGCAGGTCCATCATGTAATTTTCTGTTTAAACCTTTGTCAAATATTTTCGGATCTTTCAATTCATTATTTGAAATCTCAGCTATATACATATCCAAAAACGGCTTGCCATTCCAATTGCTTGTACGCTTTATCATTTTTACTTTTGCTCTTGTTGATGCAAATACAATACTCGTTTTAAAATAACTTGCACCAAAATCTTGATCGCTTGTATTCAACATTAAGTTTACTAATTTGTATTTGCCATCATCTTGTAAAAGCACAGGTAAATCAGCCTTATGAGCCATATAATCTTTTGCTCTTAAATCGGTTGGCTTAAGCCCTGCAAACTTATCCATGTTAACAAAAGCCTCGTTATATTTTCCGTTTGCTTTTAATACGTTTGCATAGTTTAAGTAGTCTTCGGGTACAATATTATTATTTGCACTTATTACTTTTGCATATGCTATTTCGGCTGCACTATCTTTATTTAGTTGGTAATATGCATCTGCTAAGTGATGTTGCCCATCAGGGGTTAATTGTTTTGCACGGTTGTATGATGTTATGGCTTTATCAAAACAATATTTAAAGGCTAACTTATCTCCTTTTAATTCGTGACGAGATTTCTCTTGCCCTATAGCATTTAGGCTAACGCTTATAAATAGTACAATTGGAATAATTATTTTTTTCATCTGTTTATGTAGTGTTTTTTAATTAAAAATATCGTGGTGTGCGTATTTGTTTTTTACTAGAAAATATAAAATCATATCTCAACATAATTTCGTGACTTCCTTGGTGATACTTAAAGTTTTTTAAACCATAAGAATAATCATACGAATACCCCACATGAAACTGATCTGTAATGTTTAATCCTACCAATGCCCCAAAAGCATCTCCAGTTCTAAACATAGCACCCAAAAGTATTTTATCCATAATAAGAAACGAAGCCGTAACATCTGCTTGTACAGGCGCTGCCGAGGTTACTTTAATAAAAGTAGTTGGCTTAAAATCTAAATCATCAGACAGCTTTATTACTGTACCCGCTATCAAATAATAATGGCGTTGTTGTTTTCCATCTAAAATATTATTTTGCATTATTTTAGGAACAGACAAACCTGCATAAAAACGTGCTCTAGAATAATAAGCTCCAAAACCAAAATTAGGCGTAATACCATTATTTACATCGTTTTGAAACGATGGATCATTTTGTTGGTCTAGTTGAACTGTGCTTAAGTTAGCTTGCAATATATTAGCTCCTGCACTTAACCCCAATGCTAATTTTGATTTTTCATTTAACTTCAAAATGTATGCAAAATCAACTACTGCCGAAGTGGTATTGGATACGCCTATTTTATCGTTACTAACCGATAAGCCAATCCCTAAATGTTCGTTGCGTAATGGGGTGTGCATATTTAATGTTTGTACCATAGGCGCACCTTTATAACTTACCCACTGCGAACGGTGCAGTGCAGTTACTGTTAAGGCATCTCTACTGCCTGCATAAGCAGGATTTATTACTAATGTGTTGTACATGTAATGTGTGTACATTGGGTCTTGCTGTGCTTTTGCAACGCCACAACTCAGTATAAATATGAGTGGAACAATTGTTTTTTTAATTAATGTCATTGTAGTTTTTAGTTAAATATTAATTTCTATTTAGATAAATTGTTCCTTTTATAATTTTTGATCCGTCTCCTAAATCTAACAAATAGAAGTAAGTACCAGTTGGCAACATATCACCACCAATTTGTAAACCCTTAGAACACGTACCATTCCAGGTATTTTGATAAGGACTAGCTTCAAACACTTTATCGCCCCAACGGTTAAATATAGTGAAGTTGTTGTTAGGATAATTTTGAATACCTCTTATCACAAACAAATCATTAATACCATCACCGTTTGGCGATAATCCTTCAGGGATGTTAAAATCTATAGGAAATGTTTCAACGGTAGAATTATTATTAGTTAAGTTGCCATCAATTTCAGTACCTGTTATAGTAGCTGTATTTACGTGGCTTCCTGCCAATAATACAGTAGCTGTAATAGTTAATGTTTCGGTTGCGTTGCTGTTTAAGTTTCCTACAGTCCAAGTACCTGTTGAGTTATTATACGTGCCGGTAGTTGCGTTTGACGACACATACGCGTAGCCAGCTTGCAAAACATCAGTAACTGTAACACCTGTGGCATTAGTCAAACTAATGTTAGTAGCGGTAATGGTAAATATAACCGTACTACCTACTGCTGGGTTTATGTTATTAACAGTTTTAACAATACTTAAATCTACACCGCAATTATTTACTACCACCGAAACCGATGTGCTAGGTGATGTACACGTGCCGTTTGAAACGGTTAGCGTATAAGTACCCGCAGTAGATGTGGTAGCTAAAGGTATAATTGGATTCTGCAATGATGATGTGAAGCCAGTAGAACTCGTCCAAGAATAAGTAGCTCCTGCAAGAAATAATGTACTTAATTTAACTGAATCGCCAACACACACTGGCGTGTTGCTAGTAACAACCGCTACAGGCGTTGCATTTATAGTTAACGAAACATTGTTTGATATTGCATTAGGTAAACAATTATTACTTACTACCACATTATAATTATAAGCACTATCTGTTATTGCAACAGGATTAATAGTTAGTGTTGCAGTTGTTGCGCCTGAAATATTAGCTCCATTAATTAAATTAACTAAGCCTTTACGCCATTGATATATTAAATTATTTCCCGATGCAACTACAACAAAACTTACAGAACTACCTACGCAAGCATTTTGGTTAGTAGGCTGTGTGGTAATAGTTGGAGCAGTACCAATATTTAATGAAACATTAATTGATATAGTGTCGGGTAAACAAGTTCCACTTATTACTACATTATAATTATAAGCAGTATCGGCTAATGCAAAAGGATTAATAGTTAGTGTTGCAGTTGTTGCTCCTGAAATACTAGCTCCATTAATTAAATTAACTAAGCCTTTACGCCATTGATAAGTTAAATTATTTCCTGATGCAACCACAACAAAACTTACAGAGCTACCTATGCAAGCAGTTTGATTGGTAGGTTGCGTAGTAATAATTGGAGAAGTGCCAAAAGTCAACGAAACATTATTAGAAATAACACTTGGTGGTGTAGTTCCAGTAATTACTACGTTGTAATTTGAGGCAGTATCTGCAGCTGTTGCAGGATTAATAGTTAAGGTAGCCGTTGTTGCACCCGAAATACTTCCACCATCAATTAAATTAACCAACCCTTTTCGCCATTGATAAGTTAATGAAGAACCGCTAGCCGTAACTGTGAACACAGCCGAACTTCCGTTACACACTGCTTGGTTGGTAGGTTGTGTAGTAATGATTGGAGCCACTCCTGTACCACAACTACCCAAAGGCAACGTAGCGTTAATAGCAGCAGTATTTAATGCGCCTGTAGTTGTTAATGCTCTACCATCTAAAGTTACACCAGTATTTAAATTAATAGCACCATTATTACAAATAATGCTACCTCTAAATATGGAGTTGTTATCAATTGTTGTGGCACCACCATTAACAAGCCAAAACACATTTTTGGATTGTGCACCATTAATTAATTTTACTCTTGAATTAACACTTGTAGATAGTGCGCCATTAATTTTAATAACAAAGACAGCATTTACATTTCCTTCCGCATTTAAATATAACGAGTCCGTAAATGTTGCGGCCGCGTTCATTAAATAGGTGTGTGGTGTTAATACTAAATTGTTTCCAAATTGCGCAGGGTATAATAACTCAATATCATGTGGTAACCCATTCAAATATAAATATGCAGTATTTAAATCGGTTGCACAAGCTGCAGTAGATCCATCGGGAGTCGCATGTATAGCCCCAACCACGTTTAATGGATTAAAGCCTGTTACAGATCCATTGTTAGTACCTATATCACCTGTGATCATGCTTACTCCAACATTTGTTACAGGTCCGTTAGTCGAAAACAATTCGTAACAATCT
Organism: Bacteroidia bacterium; assembly: GCA_014376525.1. Taxonomy (GTDB): domain Bacteria; phylum Bacteroidota; class Bacteroidia; order UBA4408; family UBA4408; genus JACMRI01. Next base: position 20,760 of record JACMRI010000067.1, read on the forward strand.
GCCGACGCTAAGTTTGGTCTAGCAGGCCCATTCAAAACAGGACTTCCGCAACCTATAGGAGTATATGCCAAAATACCATTAACTGTAATTGCGCCTGCGGTAGACAACGCACGCCCTTCTAACGTATCGCCAACGCTCATATTTATAGCTGCGTTATTTGCAATAATAGTTCCTTTCATTGAAGTACCTGTTGCCATACCCACTAAGCCTTCCACTTTCCAAAACACATTACACGCTTTAGCACTATTAATAAGTTTAACTTTAGAATTAGCGTTGGTAGAAAAAGAACCTTGTATTTGAAATATAAATACAGCATTAGGATCACCTCCACCGTCTAATATTAAATCTGAATTTAATGTTGCTGGAGTTGCTATAGAGTATACACCTGGAGGAAGTATAGCACCATTGCCCAACAAAGCTGCAGGAAAGAATGTAGGTGTAGCTGTGTTTAATTGAGTGTAAGCACTTGCAACATCGGTTTTGCACAGTAAACTTACTCCGTCATTGTCGTGCATTTGTCCATCTACGTTGCCAAAGGCTGTACTTAAACCACTATTAGTTCCAACATTGCCTGTAAGGTGAGTAATACCCACGTTACTAACACCTCCTACCGAAGTAAAAAGGACAAAGTTGGCGGCTGTACCCAAATTTGGAGCTTGACCAAAATGTACTTTTGGAAAGGAAAAAATAACAACTGTTATTAATAATAAAATTTTTGTTTTCATTTTTTTCAATTATAGTTTAGTAGTGAAATTGTTTTCACGATGCAAAGAAGCTTAAATTAATTATCTGGTTTGTTACACTTAAACGCACATTAGTTACATTATTCACACTTTATTTTATTATAAGTAATAAGCCCTCTATGTGAAATAACACATAGAGGGCTTATTATTTTTAATAGGTAATAATTTTGTATTTATAGTTGTGCAATTAATTTACTTGTTTGCACTATATTGTTTTGGTTAATTATTGTGTATATATTATTGTGCAATTAATTTACCTGTTTGCACTATACTGTTTTGGTTAATTATTTTATAAATATAGATTCCTGTTGCAAATTCGGTTTCTATAGTTGTTAGTTTTTTTGTAATTGTTTTGGTAAATATAAGAGTACCTAAGGTGTTATACACGTATAGTTCGCTCTTGTTTAATTCTGTAGCATCATTAATTAAAACAGATAACGAAGATTCTATTGGGTTAGGATAAAAGCTTGCCATTGTATTATTAATAGCTAGTGTACTTAACCCAACCGAAGCGCAATTTCCTGCTGGTAATGTAACTTTTAATGAGTCTGTAGTTAATTCACCATTGGTAGTGAGGGCACGACCGTCAAGTATAACACCTTTAGTTAAATGAATGGCTCCATTGTTACAAATAATAGTTCCTTTAAACTCCGAAAAATTATTAATATCTACTGCTCCATCGATGCACCAAAATACGTTTTTGGCTATTGTACCGTTTGTCAAAACAACTTTAGAATACGTACTTGTAGACAGCGCTCCTTTTAATTTCAAAACAAATACTGCATTTGCGTTACCCATTGCATTTAAGTACAATGTATCAGTAAATGTAATTGCGCCATTCATAATATAGGTATGAGGTGTAAGAACAAGATTTCGTCCAAATTGTGCTGGTTTCAACAATTCTATATCATAAGGCAAATTATTTAAGTAAGTATATGCATTACCCAAATCGGCATTACAAGCTGCTGTAGAACCATCAGGTATTGGATGAATCGTTCCTGTTACGTTTAAAGCATTATAACCAGTTGTTAAACCTACATTAGTACCAACATCACCACCATTAACAAACGTATTACCTGCATTGGTTACAGCGCCATTACCCGAAAATATACCATAACAAGCAGCTGAAGCTAAATTAGGATATGATGGGCCATTTAAAATAGGACTATTGCAACCTACTGGAGTGTAAGCCATTACACCATTGATAGTAATTGCACCTGTAGTTGAAAATGCGCGTCCTTCTAGGGTATCGCCTGCGCTCATATTTATACCTGCATTATTTGCAATAATAGTTCCTTTCATTGAAGTACCTGTAGCCATATCTACTAAGCCACCCACTTTCCAAAACACGTTACATGCTTTTGCATTGTTTATTAATTTTACTTTTGAATTAGGGCCAGTAGATAACGGTCCTTGAATTTGGAATATAAATACAGCATTAGGATCACCTCCACCATCTAATATTAAATCTGAATTTAAAGTTGAAGCACCCGATATAGAATACACACCTGGAGGAAGAATAGCACCATTACCCAACAATGGAGCAGGGAAAAAGGTAGGCGTAGTTGTGTTTAATTGGTTATAAGCTATTAATAAATCACTGGCACAAGCTGCACTTGCGCCATTTTGGTCATTCATTACACCGTTTACGTTTCCAAAATTAGTACTTGAACCAACGTTGGTTCCTACATTACCAGTTAGTTGAGATATACCAGTATTAGTTAATGCACCGTTGGTAGAAAACAGTACAAAATCTGCTGCAGTGCCTAAAGGTGGGGCTTGAGCCGAGCTTATTTGTGGTACTGATAAAAATGTAACTGCTGTTACAATTTGAAGTAATTGTTTTTTCATAGTTTTGTTTTTTTTGAAGTTGTTTTTTTTGCAAATATGCGTAAAATAAATAAGAAATTAGTTATATAAAAAAATAAAAAAACATTTAATTCACTAATTAAAAAAAAGCCTTGACTGTATTAGTTAACATTAAAAAAAAACCTATTTATTATATTTTTTCTTTAAGGAGTTAATTAGATATTGGTGTAGTTTAAATAATGTAATTGTTGCTAATTCATTAAGATTTTTTATTTTAAAACCTCGTACTCTTTAATGCTTAAACTCAAATCATATAATTCTTTGTTTATGTTTTTTTCAAAGTCTTTATGTTGAATAATAAATTCATTGTTAGTTAATTCTAACTTAAGTATTTTACGAAACACTTTTGAACTTGATGGGTACTGCGCTTTTAAATGTTTAATTAACACGTTATTGGCTTTTACTTTTTCTTGTAAATCATTTTTAAAATTGCTAACGGTTTCAATCTTAACAACTTTATTAGTTTTAACTAATTTCAGCAATACGTTTATCGAATCTTTAAAAATACCTGAACTATCTACTTCCGAAACATTTTCTACAGTATAATTTTTAAAAGCTTCATCGGCTTTTTGTTCGTGAGATTGACATGAAACAAACACAATACCGCATACAATACTTTGTACAATTAAATATTTTAAATTCATTATTACTTTTTTATAAAATTAGTTGATTGATTTAATTGTTGTTCGATTAAGAATATTTTTTGATACGATTTTGGTTTAATTTGTAAACTACCTGTGTAAGGATGATCAAGTAATACAATAATAAATAAAAACATGCCTATAAAAATCCCAAGTATTGTATTAAGGGTAATGTGCATTCTCGTGTGCTCGATATCTAATAGCATTGAACAAAACAAAGTAATGAATGCACCCAACATAATAGGTAGCCATATTGGAGCGGGTACTTCAGTTTCGATAGAGGAGTTTCGTAAACCTCTATAAATTGCTAATTCGTTTAAGTGGTGAAACATTTCGGCAACTAATTGTATTTGAAAAGCATCTTTAGGATTTAAGCGTTCCATTTTGTGAAATACTTTATTAAAAGCTTCAGGTGTTTTAATGCTTGTTTGCATTTTGTCCATATTAGGAAACTCCTCATCTAACACATTATACACATAATCAAGATACACTGTCATCAAAAGCTTAGATTCAATTGCATCAGGATAAAATTTTATATCACGGTATAAGCTAAGTGCCGAACTCCCTTCTTTACTCACATTAGTATGCGTTTCGTTTAATTGACCCCAAACCACAAAAACGACAAAACTTAGTAACAAAGCATAAAAACTAGCAACAGCTAAAAATAAAAAACCCGTTACTTCATTATGGGAGCGTAAAACATTTAATTGCACTTTTTTTCTAAAAATATAAGTACCAACGCCCGCTATTAATCCAAAAACACCTATCATTAATATAAATAAAAATGTGGGTGGTATTTGTAACATGTAATAAGTAATAGACATAGCTTTTTTTTTTAAGTAATTTTGTGCGAACATAAGTAAAATATTGTAATGATAGTTACAATATTAATTTAATAGCTTACAATATTCACACTTATAAAATATTAATTGTAAATAATTAAAACTGAATAGTAACTAGTATAATATTAATTAACTATCCTTTTTATTTATGGGGGGTAATAGACATTTATGGTGTTAAAAAACTCTGTACGCCTTAATATACTTAGCTTTGAAGAAATCAAAGACTATGAATAAAAAAACTGCTTTTATTGCAAAAGTAAAATCGTCTCGAAAGATGGGTTTTACAATCAAA
>JACMRI010000068.1 GCA_014376525.1 Bacteroidia bacterium
ACCAATTAAAAATAGGGACGTAAAATTCGTAGGCATTGCTTGCAAAAGAATTACCCTGAAACAGTGCATATCCTTTTTCAGCATTAAGAACCACTCTAGGCAATTGTGTTGTTTCGTTAATATCTATAGTTTGTAACATAAGCTAATGTTTTGTATATAAAGAGTTTTTTTTAATTTAAAGGCAAGCAAACTAATTTATGTTTAATTACTATTAGCTTCCATATTCCTACATATAGCAAATTAAAACTTTACAAATATAAAAGATTGAGCTTATAATACCAAACCTATTTATTTTTTGATTTAATAACTGGTAGTACTATGTTGTATGATTATTATTTATAATCACTATTTTTTAGATTTCTCAAAACAATAAAGTTATTTTCACCTATTTATTATCTTCCAATTAAAACAACATTTAACGATGCGTCAGATAAATTAGCAATAGCTCCATCAGAGTAAATATATAATCGTAAAAAGTCCCCTTTTGTAAAATAAGCTATACGATTATAAAGCATTGTCCATCTGCCACCTGAATTAGTGCCCCATATTCCCTCCGCAACATCAATATTAGATAAATTAACGGCTTGAAAAATATTTCTCGAACTACTACCATCAATAAGTCTAATGCTAGATTTTATTAAGTAAGTTCCCGAAACAGGTATTTGATACGTATTGTTTGTAACGTCCCATATACCACCACCTATATTTTTAGAAACTGTAGGCAAAGGCACTGTATTAAATCCTGTTGCAGCAACAGTTGCATTTGTTGTACCACCAGCTCCACTGCCCAAGTTTGCATCAAAAATAACATTTCTTACAAAATCTTGCCAAATAGTTCCATCAAAATAATAGTAGCCAATTGCAGTTACATTTTCTGTTTTTACTGTTGTGGTTGCTGTAGTTAAGGGTACTGTTATATACACTATTGCTCCTTGTTGATTAGTTGTGTATACTGCATCTTTGGCTTTAAGATCAGTACCCGTAAGTCTTGGAGCTATTAAACCATCTACTGCAGTAATTGTTGTTGGAGCTCCTACAATATCTAATGTTGCTGCAGGGCTTGTAGTACCTATACCAACTTTTACAGCATCAGCATTTGTACCTCCTAATATGAGGCTATTACTTGTTGCAACCTTTGCATTATATCCTATAGCAACTGATTTTGTTAAATTGATAGCTGTGGCATCTGATTGTGAACCTATATAGGTGTTATAATTACCTGTAGTATTGGTAATCCCTGCTCTATATCCCAAAGCACTGTTTTCGATTGCAGTTGTGTTTTGTAAAGTTTGCGCCCCAAATGCTGCATTCTTATTACCCGATGCTACATTTTGTAAACTTTGCGTTCCCATTGCGGCATTATTGGTACCTGTTATGTTTGTAAATGTGAGTGTTCCTAAGGCAGCATTGTTTGCACTTATAATACCCGATAGAACGTTATTACGTTTAAAAACTAAATCTGCAGCATCAGTAGTGCCTATAAAATTTGATCCTGCAACTGTACCACTATTTCCTAATAAGCTCCAATCTTTACCTCCAGTTCCCCCACTTATACTTATCCATTTTATAGCATCCCAGTAATAGTAACCTGGTAGTACATTGTTAGGGCTTAAACCAGCTGTTGCCGTATTAAAGACCATAAGTGATGTTTCCGCACTAGCAATTGTTGTCGCATCAATAGCACTTGTTAAACTTACACGTGGAATAAGTATACCTTTATTTGCGGAGCTTACATCTAGCATTGCACTTCCATTTGGTGTATCACCCGTAATGTTTATACCCACGTTTTGTGCTCGTGTAACAAATGTTAGTGTTATTAAAATTAGTATTGTAGTAGTTATAATTAGTAAATTTTTCATTTCAACTATTAGGTGTATTATTTTCGAATATTATGCCTTCATTTCATACATCTGTTATTGGTGTTGTGGCAATACTAGTTTAACAAAGTACTGTACATACTGAATTAACAGTTAACTCTGTTCATAACTAATAAACCACCATTACTAAATACTAACTTTGCGTTATCGATTAGAGTTATACCAAAATCAAAACGTATTAAAAATATTTTTTATTTTTACATATAAATTGTTTCATTTAGATGTAAAAATAAAAAAACTTATTTAATTTATTTAAAAACAGAATGCTAACATAATGAATTTATAACTTACATGTTGTTTATAATTTGAGTTATTGTACTTAAAAATTGTATTTATTATATTCTAATTTACAATTGCATAGTTATTCAATTTTCTAAGATATACTACTTGTATTCATTTACCCATCGTAAACGATACATTAGTTGAATGGAGAATCTTTCATCTTAACATGTAATGTTACTCTATCATAGTAAGCTAAATAATTAGTTTCTAAATAATTACATTTTTCAACTATTGAATCAATTATTTTGTCAAAATCTATAAACTCTTAAATTATTCTAAACTTTTGATTTTCTAAGAGATTAAGTAAAGTACCAATTATTATTTTTGTTAATAATTTAAAATAAATAGCAATGTTACTTTATTATATAAAGTAATTAGTTACTTCCTAATCCTCTTGGCGAACCTACTCGTACCATTGCACAACGAAAACCTAACCATGAAGTAGATTGTTTTTCGTCTAAAAAACGACGTGTGCCTGGAGATAACCAATACGCTCTATCTTTCCAAGAGCCTCCTTTAATTACGTGCGCTTTATCGTTTATTAATGAAGTAACACCAAAATCGTACATTACTTTTTCAACTTTTTCAGCATCTTCAGGTGGCGAACCATAACTTGTAGAAGATTCTATATCTCCATCTTGAAAGTTAATATTGTCTGCTTTACGGTAGTTACGACGCTCTGCCAAATTATCTTTTTCTAGCTCTACATTGCGATAACGTATACGACCTAAACTATCTTTTTCTGCAATTGCACCTTCTTCATCGCGCACTTGCGTTTTATAAGTATTGCCACGGAATGATCTAAACTCGGCGGCATCTTCGTTAGTTAGTGGTCTGTATACATCCATTACCCACTCACTTACGTTACCAGCCATATTGTATAAACCATAATCGTTGGGCCAATATTGTGTTACAGGAGCGGTTACATCTGCATTATCATTTAATGATCCTGCTACACCCATATTATCACCACGTCCACGCATAAAGTTAGCACGTATCATGCCTATGTATTGTTCATCGTCGTTACGAACATAGTGACCGTTCCAAGGATAAATTTTACGTTCTACAATACGTTCCGATACTGAATTTCCTAACAAGCCATAAGCTGCAAATTCCCATTCAGCTTCTGTAGGAAGGCGATATTTTGGTAATAAAATTCCATCTTCCATGCGCACTTTACGTTCGCCTGCACTTGTAGGATTTAAATCAGGCATTAATACTTTTACTGTACCTTCGTATTGTCCTGCTAAATAAGCATCTGTGTTAAAGTTGTTTTCGTTTTGCCACGAAGCGGGGTCAAAATCAAACAATCCTTCTCGTACCATTATAAATTCGTTCACTCGGTCTGTTCTCCAAGCACAAAAGTCATTGGCTTGCGTCCAGTTTATACCTACTACAGGATAATCGTTGTGTGCAGGGTGACGGAAGTAGTACTCTACATAATTCTCCATATAGGCCAATTTATCTCGCCATACCAAAGTATCTGGCAATGCTTTTTTACCTACTTCAGGATAATCAGCACCAAACACACGACCCAACCAATATACATACTCTCGGTAATTGGTATTAGTAACTTCAGTTTCGTCCATATAAAACGAGGATACAGTTATACGGCGAGGAACATTATTCCAGTCATATAATACATCTTGTTCAGCACGCCCCATTACGAATGTACCACCTTCTACTAATATTAAGCCTGGTCCAGTTTCTTGTTCTACATAATCAGTAACTTGATATCCACCATTTTTAGGATCATTATAATTCCAACCCGTCATGTTAGAAGTCTCGCTTCCACATGATGCTAATGTAACTAAGCCTGTGCCTAACATTAACAATTTTGATATTTTTTTAACAGTCATGGCTATTGAGTTTTAATAAATATTATTGTGAATACTATTTCTGCTAGATGTAATAACTAAAAAGATGGGCAACTTATTGTGCGGAACTTTTTCTTTTTTTGCTTACAAGGTAATTGAAATTGCATTGTAATTTCGTGAGAACCTGCTGTGGTAGTACTTCCTAATTTTGAGGAAGTAACATCATAACTATAGCCGAACTTAAATTTGGCCATTTGAATTCCCATTAAAACTATAAAAGCATCTTGGTTACGATACCAAATACCCCCTATAAATGGCCCTTTTTGAAAATAAACACCTAAATTTAACTGTTGAAAATTATTTTGTTTCATAAACAAAATATTTGGAGAAATGAAGGCTTCATTTTGTACTGAACCTAAAGGTATCATTGCTCCTGCATGGCCAGTAAACTTTCGTGGTAGTGGGCTATTTCCATTTGAACCTAAAACAGACTCGTTAGGTTGAGTAATATGATGCGCTGCAAAACCAAAATAATATTTTTTAGTAAAACCTAAAAAACCTGCTGAAACATCAAAAACTCCTGACTGATTTTCGGGATTAACTTCTAATGTTTTATATATAAAACCATTTCTATCATCAATTTGATCTCCAAAATTAAGTTTAGACCAATCTAATTTTTTTGTTTGATAAGTAGCTTGAAAACCCGCTTTGATAGAAAATGTTCTAGATACGTTTAGTTGGTATGAATAAATACCACTAAAACTTTGTGTTTTTAAAGTTCCTTTTCCTGCATCATCTGCCCATGCCATTATGCCTATACCGCCAGATAAAGCATCAATATGTTGGTCGTAAGATGCACTATATGTACTGTAAGTTCCTTGTACATTTGGCCATTGATTACGGTAAGCTAATGCTATACGTGGGCATCGTACTGAACCAGCAAATGCGGGGTTTAGATACAAAGGATTAGCATAAAACTGAGTGAATGCTGGGTCTTGAGCTCTTAATTCTAGATTTACGCTAGCTATAAATAACGTTATTATGATGATTTTACGCATGAGTTTGTTTTTTTTAATGCTCACAATTATATACATAATATTTGAGATGACAAAAAAAAATTAAATTTAATATTTAAACAATAAAAAATACGTTTTACAGTTATTAATAAAAGTTTTAAGTTTGTAAATAAATAACATCAATACGTATTATACACATGAATTCAATAAATAAAATAATTTACAAACAAGCTACATGTTTAGTAGTTGCGTTTTTGCTAATTATTATGTTTGCTAATGCACAAAATAGAATAAGTATGGGTGTAGATGAAAACGCTATAATACTTAATAACTGGACTGTTCGTACATTATTTAATAATGTAGAGACTCGTAAAGTACTAAGTTTTGATGGAGCTGTAAGCGATGAGTTGCAGCCTGATTTACCTTATTATTTAGGAAATACAGAATTAGGTAATGTTATTATAACTATTAAAAATGAGCAATACACCACTTTAACTACTGAAGAAAGTTTATTGGTTAAAAGTAAATTATCAAACTTGTTTGAGGTAACTTATTATTCTTCTTATATAAAAAAACAAGCGCACACTTTTTATAAAATTAACGCATTGCGCAAAAATTTACAAAGTAATAGTATAGAGCGTTTAACGAGTTTTGAAATGGTAAAAACCCCTGCAACTAATGCTGATAAAATTTTTGCTTTTGCGCCACGCACTTATACATCCACATCAGTTTTAGCTACAGGAAATTTTATTAAATATATGACTGCTGATAATGGTGTATATAAATTAACTTATACTGAATTAAAGAAACGTGGTATAGATGTAAATAATATTAATCCTCAAAACATAAAAATATTTAGTAATGGTGGTGCAATTTTACCACTTGCTAATGTTACTTATCGCCCTGATGATTTGTTAGAGAATGCAATATTTGTGGCTGGTGAAAATGATGGTAAATTTGATTCGTTAGATTATGTTTTATTTTACGGACAAAAACCTAGTAGATGGATTACTAATACAACTGCTAGTTGTAAAAAGAGAAAACTTTGCTACCAACAAAATATATGGGCAGATAGTACCGCCTATTTTATTACTGTAACAAGCAGCTCGGGTAAGCGTATAGGCATTAATACTAACAACTTAGGTGTGCCTACACATAGCTTAAGCACCTACTATAATGCATTGCAACACGAAAAAGATTTAATAAACGTAATGAACTCAGGTAAAGAGTTTTTTGGAGAACAATTTAACACTTTACTAACATACAATTATGCATTAGATTTGCCAAATGTTACTCAAGATTCTATTGCTTTGGTAATAAGTGCTGGGGCACGTTATATAAGCTCCGCAGCTAATGCAAGCACATCAATTATAGCTTCTGCCAATGGTGTTGATGTTGCTACTATTGCATTACCCGCAATACCCAATTATGCCTCACAACAATACTTAAATGAGATTATATTACCCAAAGAGGTATGTAAAGTTATTGCTGACCAGCCCACCAAAACAGCACTACAACTTACTTACGTAAAAAAAAATGATAGCTACGCATACCTAAATAAATTTGAGTTGCATTTTAGAAGTAATTTAAAATTAGATAAAGCTCAAAATTGGTTTAGAAACATTGATTCTATTGGTACTAATCGTGTTATAGAATTGTTAGCGCAAGATGTTAAAAACAATACTATTGTGTGGGATGTAACTGACGCAAGTAATGTATTTGCTACGCCTTATACTTTACAAGGAATTAATGCGAGCTTAATTATAGATGGAAGTAAAAATCGTGAATTTATAGCTTACGATGGTTCTATGTTTTTAGTGCCAAAGTTTAGCGAAAATGTAGTAAATCAAAACTTGCATGGAATAACGCAAGCAGATATGATTATAGTAGCTCACCCAAAGTTTTATGCTGATGCATTAACAATTGGCACTTTACATACTACTTACGATACACTTAAAACAGTAGTAGTTACAACCACACAATTATACAACGAGTTTGGTGGTGGACATAAAGATATAATTGCAATAAAAGATTTTATAAAGATGTTGTATGATAGAAATACAGGAGCAAAAATACCTAGGTACGTATTGCTGTTTGGCGATGCTTCGTATAACCGAATACTAAACCCTGAATTAAACTCAGATTATATACCTTCATTTGAGTCAGATAATTCACATCATCCAGTAGAAACTTATGTTACCGATGATTATTTTGTAACCTTAGATGATGGAGAAGGAGTTTCGGTAAACGATAAAGTTGATGTTTCTATTGGTCGTTTTCCTGTAAAAAATGATGCTGAGTCTAAAGCCATTTTAAACAAAATAAGTAAATATTTAAGTAAAGATAGTTACTATGAAGCATCGCAAAATACTACTATTGTACCAGGTAAAACGGCTTATGGTATGGGTGATTGGCGCAATACAATATGTATGGTTGCTGATGATGAAGATAATAGTGCGTACCTTGATGGTTCAGAGACATTGTCTAAAAAAATAGAAAAAACCAATCCTGCTTATAATGTAGACAAAGTTTATATAGATGCTTACACACAAACATCAACTGCAGGAGGGCAATTGTACCCAGATGTAAATGAAGCTATAAACAGACGTATGGAAAAAGGTTGCCTTATTATAAATTATACTGGGCATGGCGGAGAAGTTGGTTGGAGTGGCGAAAGAATATTAGACAATTCAATGATATTAGCATGGAAAAATATAAATAATTTGCCATTTTTTGTAACTGCAACATGTGAGTTTGCCCGTTACGATGACCCTGCTCGCAACGCTGCTGGCGAGTTAGTATTACTTTCGCCCAACGGTGGCGGCATAGGCTTACTTACTACTACACGACCAGTATATGAATATGCTAACTTGTTGTTAAACACTGCCTTTTATACGGAAATATTTAAAGTAACAAACGGACAGTATCCTCGCTTGGGAGATGCGATGATACCAATTAAAAATACAGCGGATAATTTTAGAGCTAATAATCGTAAGTTTTGTTTGTTGGGAGATCCTGCATTGCGCCTTGCGTACCCCAAACAGAGCACCATTACTGATAGTGTAAATGGACGGAAGTTAGTAACAACCAGTTCTGTTATAATAGATACCGTACAAGCCTTAAGTAAACTAAAAGTAAAAGGCTATGTGGTTGATGGAATAACTGGAGTTAAAATATCTAACTACAATGGGTATATGTATCCTACAGTGTACGATAAGGCTATAGTAGCACGTTCATTAAGTAATGATGCAAGTAGTATTGCCCGTAATTTTAAACTGCAAAAAAACATAGTGTACAAGGGTATTGTAAGTATTACCAACGGTAATTTTGAATTTGAATGTATGATACCCAAAGATATTATACAAGATACTGGACGTGCAAAAATTAGCTACTATTATGAAAACGGGGTAAGCGATGGTGCTGGCTATGATAATCATGTATGGTTAAATGGAATAAATACCAATGCTGCCGTTGATAATAATGGACCTGAGATAAAATTATATATGAATGATTATAAATTTGTAGATGAGGGTTTAACCAACGATAAGCCATTATTGTTAGCCAAATTATTTGACGAAAATGGAATAAACACAGTAGGCACTGGCTTAGGGCACGACATTACAGGCATTATAGACGAACAATCAAACAAAAAAGTAATAATGAATGATTATTACAATTCCGAAATAAATAGTTACCAACGTGGTATAGTTAGTTATCCTTTAAATAAACTCACTGAGGGGCATCACACACTACGTTTAAAAGCATTTGACACTTACAATAATTCTAACGAACAACTCGTAAATTTTATAGTAGCAGGTAGCGAAAAAGTAGCTTTGGAGCATGTGTTTAATTATCCCAATCCTTTTACAACTCATACCTCATTTTATTTGGAACACAACAAACCGTTTAGCCAACTAAATGTGCAGTTACAAATATTTACCATTACAGGGAAAATAGTAAAATCGTTCGACTTAATATTACCTACAGCAGGCACACGTGTAGGCCCAATAGACTGGGACGGAAAAGATGAATACGGCGACCAATTAGCTAAGGGTGTATATATTTACAAAGTAAAGTTACGCAGTGCAAATGGCGATATGGTAGAAAAATTTGAAAAACTAGTAATACTTAAATAATAAAACTAAATTTGTTACATTAGTTTATGTATTAAAAACTAATGCTACTTACAATAAAGGATATATATGATAACCAAAATAATAATTCCAATTACCCTAATTGCTTTATCTATAGCAGGAAACGCAAGTGCACAACTTAGCCAAGCACAACTTAACGGACAAGATACCTCCAAAATTATAAACCCAATAACTACGGCAATGCCATTTTTATTAATATCGCCCGATGCACGTGCAGGCGGTATTGGTGATGCGGGTGCAGCTACATTAAATGATGTAAATGCGCTACATTGGAACTTATCCAAGTTGGTATTTAATGAAAAAAAAACAGGAATAGCATTAAGCTACACGCCATGGTTACGTAGCCTAGTAAACGATGTAAACTTAGCTTATGTTACAGGTTATTCGCAAATAAACAAACGCCAAGCAGTAGCGGCAAGTTTGCGTTATTTTTCGTTAGGTAAAATAGATTTTACAGATATAAACGGAAACTTAATACGTGAAGCTAAGCCCAATGAATTTGCTTTGGATATAGGTTTAGCGCAAAAACTAGCTGATAATTTTTCGTTGGGTTTAACTTTACGTTATGCCAACTCTAACTTAGGGCAAGGAGTAACACTACAAGGAGGAGTAACCACCAAAGCTGCGCAAGCAGGTGCTGCAGATATATCTGCCACCTACTTAAAGGATAAAGTAAAATTGGGTGATAAAACTGCTAAACTAGTATTAGCGGGTGTTATATCAAATATTGGCAATAAAGTAAAATACACTGACGTATCATTAAAAGGAGATTTTATACCAATAAACTTACGTATTGGGGGTAATGTATTGGTTGAGTTAGATAAGTTTAATACCTTAGGATTTGTATTGGATATAAATAAACTTTTGGTTCCTACACAACCTCTTTACGATGCTAACAAAAATATTATTAAGGGCAAAAATCCTGATAAAGGAGTAATAGCAGGTATGCTAGGTTCGTTTAACGACGCACCTACTGGAGGCAAAGAAGAACTGAGAGAAATAATATTTTGTGGCGGTATGGAATATTGGTACGATAAATTATTTGCATTTAGAGTAGGTGGTTTTTACGAAAACCCAACTAAGGGAAATCGCAAATACATAACCGTAGGTGCTGGTTTGCGTTATAATGTATTTGGTTTAGACTTATCGTACTTGGCTACAGGGCAACAAAACCCGTTGAAAAACACAGTACGTTTTACTTTATCGTTTGATTTTGCCGCATTAAAACCTACCAACAACAATGATGGTGGAGCATCTAACGAATAGTTAATTTTTTAGTTAAAAAAAACAGATGAGTTTTAATATTAAAATTGGTTATGGCTTTGATGTGCATCAATTAACCGAAGCACGAGAACTTTGGTTAGGAGGTGTACTTATACCTAATGCTCCAAAAGGAGCAATAGGACACAGCGATGCTGATGTACTAATACATGCAATATGCGACGCCCTACTAGGTGCATTGGCATTGGGAGATATAGGTAAACATTTTCCCGATACTTCTGCCGAGTTTAAAAATATTGACAGTAAAATATTACTTGCGCACTGCGTACAACTCATACACAATAAAGGCTTTGTGGTGGGTAATATAGATAGTACATTAATACTAGAACAACCCAAAATAATGCCTTATGTAACCACCATGCAAACTACATTGGCACAACTACTTAAGGTAGAAACAGATTGCGTATCTATAAAAGCTACAACCAGCGAAACCATTGGTTACGTAGGACGCAAGGAAGGTGTGTGTGCACATGCTACTGCATTGTTGTACAAACTATAAACCAAATTAAAACACACAACTATTGACAAATAAATTAAAGTGGTTAGCACGCTACATCGGTTTTTGGTTAGTATGTTTTGCGGTATTTAGAACCACTTTTTTGTTATTTCATTTTGATGGAAAATCCTCAGTAATTGAAGTTTTATTAGGTAATATTCACGCTTTGCCTTTAGATATATCTACGGCTTGTTATGCTGCAGCATTATTGTTAATAATCCGTTTTATAATTGGCTTTACCTCTGCCAAAAATAGTTTTAATAAAATAGCACAGGGCTACACTGCACTGTTATTGGGTATAGTAGCGTTATTAAATTTAATTGATATTAACTTGTATCATGTATGGCAATCTAAACTAAATAGGTTAGCATTAAGTTACGCTAAATACCCCGATGAAATAGTAGCGTCGTCGGGTAATGGATACAGTATAGGTGCAATTGTATTAGTAATATGTATTTATACTGCATTGTTATACATGTATAAAAAACTGTTTATTAATCATGCCATAATTGTAGATAAGTATAGTGGTTACATTGTTGCTTTTTTAATAAGTGTAACTTTTGTTATTGTTGGGATACGAGGTGGTTTGCAAAAATTACCTATTGATAAAAGTTGGGCGTATTACAGCAATAATAATTCGTTAAATAATACCTCGTTAAATAGTGCATGGAACGCTATACAACTAATAACCGTAACCGACTTAGATACCAATACGTACCGCTATATGCCACAAGCCATAAGCGATTCGGTTTATAGTGCATTGCACAATGATGTTGGGAACACTAACGAATTTAAAAACATTATAAATGCACCCAAACCCAATGTATTGCTATTGTTTTGGGAAAGTTGTGGGGCAGATATTATAGCACCCTTAGGTGGCGAAAAAAATGTAGCTCCTAAGTTTACCGAGTTGTGCAAGGAAGGGATATTGTTTACTAATTTTTATAGTACAGGTTTTAGAACCGACCAAGGTTTGGTGGCTACACTTAGCGGTTTTCCTGCACAACCACTTACCCGAATTATAGAAGAGCACAGTAAATTTGACAAGTTACCCAACTTAATTACTTCATTTAAAAACAACGGCTATAGTGCTAATTACTATTATGGTGGGCGAAGTACATTTGCAAATACCAGCACCTATTTAAAATCTGCTGGGATAGATAAAATAGTAGATGAAAAACAATTTGAAGGCTTAAAACGAACGCTGTGGGGCGTGTATGATAGTTATTTGTTTGATTACCTGCTCAAAAATATGAGTACGGATAAACAACCATTTTTTAATATAGTTGCTACTATTACTAGCCACGAAGATTTTGATGCTGATGTGACCAAGCATTTTACTAAGGGTAGTGAAAGCGAAAATGGGTACAGAAATACTATGCACTATACTGATAGTTGTATATATAACTTTATACAACGGGCCAAAAAAACTACATGGTATGCTAACACAATAATTGTTATAGTAGCCGACCATGGCCATAGTCTGCCATTAAACAGGGGTTTTGATGAGGTAGCATTGCACCACATACCTTGCTTGATAATAGGCGGTGCATTAAGTAAAAACGATAAGGGTAAAACAAACGACAACTATGGTTCGCACGTGGCGTTAGCAAGTACACTATTGCACCAATTAAAAATTGATAGTAAGGATTATGTGTACTCTAAAAATTTAATGAACAACACACAAACTCATTTTGCTTATTATGCCTATGATGATGGATTTGGTTATGTATCTGCACAAGAACAAAGTGTATTTTCGCATCTACAAAATAAATTAATACATACTACCCACCCACAAGATAGTAGTACTACACTATTACGTAACAAAGCATTACTTCAAAAAATAATGTATGACTACACTCAATTATCAGCTAAGATAAAGTAGCGTTTATTTTATATGTAATATTGTGTTATTATGTTTTGTTTTACAAGTATTTTATTAACTAAACAAAGTTTTAAATTGTTCTTTTTTAGTAGCCGATATACGCAATTGTGTACCATCGCTCATTATTACAATACCGCCATCATTGTTGGAATAGCGGGTAACATAAGCTAAATTAACAATATGCGATTTAAAAATCCTGAAAAACCCTTTAGGTTCTAGTGTAGTTTCGTAGTGCGCTAATGAGTAGCTTGACAGGAACGAACTACCATCATTAAATACTACGTTGGTGTAGTTACCTTGGCCCTCTAAGCGTACAATACTATTAAGCGATTTTATTATGTAGCCATCTTTATCGGCCAATACTAGTTTGTGTGTTTTACTATCGGTGTTTTCGTGATTGCTAATGAGTGTTTGCAGCATATATTTTGATGCGTTGTCATTCTGTAAGTACCTTGCGTGCACTTGTGCCAATGCTTCGGCCAAATCTTCACGAGCAATTGGTTTTAACAAATAATTAATAGCCGAAAACTTAAATGCTTGTATAGCGTAACTATTAAAAGCAGTAGTAAATATAACATATACATTAATATGTGTTATTTGTTTTAAAAGTTCAAAACCTGTACCATCAGACATTTCAATGTCCAAAAATATTAAATTAGGTTTAAGTTTTTCTATTAATTCTACCCCCGATTTTACATCGTTTGCTTCTCCCACAATAGTAGGCGCATTAACTATATTTACCAGCATGTTTTTAATAGCAGTTCTGGCTAAGTTTTCATCATCTATAATTAAAGCGGTCATTTGCAAGTGGGGTTAATAGAGGTAAATATACTGTTTTTAACACTATATTATTATGGGTAGTTGTATGTGTACACTTGTACCTATTGGGGTGCCGTTATTATCAATATTATTTATTATTTTAACACTTGCTTGTAAGTACTTAGTACTTAAGGCCACTATACGTTGGGTAGTAATAGCAATGCCTCTGGAGGTATGCGTAGTTGTTTTGGTTGCTTTTAATTCTTCAGCAGCTTTACGACCAATACCATTATCGGTAATGGTAATACACAACATAGTATGCTGTATGCTAGCCGTAATACTTAAGATGTTTGGTTGGCTTTGCACAATAGAAACCTTGTTTTTAAGTCCGTGTAATATTGCATTTTCTACAAAAGGTTGTAGTAGCAAAGGTGGAATTTTACACAATTCACTCACAGTACTATCTACACTAATGGTATAAATAAAAGAGTTGTTTAAGCGGAGTTGTTCTAAGTCTATATAATCGGCAAGGGTAGCCAATTCTTCTTGTAGTGTAATAGAATCATTAACCGATTGCGTGAGTGAGTTACGCAACATACGCGAAAATTTTATTAAATATGTTTCGGCTTTCGCAACATCGTTACTAATTATGAGCGAGTAAATACTATTTAACGCATTAAACATAAAGTGAGGGTTTATTTGTAAGCGTAGTACTTGCAGTTCGGTTTCATTTAGTTTTTGTAATAGTAGTAAACGCTGTTGTTTTTCTTTTATTCGAGAGAACATAAGCGCTGTAAATACAAGACCTAAAATAGTTACTATTATCATAATTATAATAGTCCATAGGGTAGTAGTATGATTATCTTTTTGGTGCTGTATATAACTTTGAGTTTGTTGTTGTTTGTCAAACTCATATTGCATAGATAGTTGTGTAGTTTTTTCAATAGTTTCTTGGTTAAGTAAGCTATCGCGATAGGCTATGTGCAGTTTGTAATTTTTAAAGGCAGATGCATAATCTTTTTTTAGTGAGTCTAATACTGTTAAATATTGGTAGCTATCAGCTGTTATTTCTTTATCATTTATTTCCAGGCTCATTTGCAATGCCTTGTAAGCAAAGTTATAGGCTGGTTTTGTATTTCCCTGAGCAATATTTATTTGTGCCAAATTATTGTAGCATAGTGCAATTCCACTTTTATTTTGTATTATTTCGTAATATTTTAATGCTAACACGGAGTATTCGTTTGCTTTAGTATAATTAGCCAAACGAATATATACATCTGCAATACCATTATAACTAATTCCTTTGTTTAGCTCATCGTTATTCTTTTCTGTAAAAAAAATGGCAGTTTTAAAATGGTCTAAAGCAATTGCATATTTTCCCATAAGAGTATATATAACACCTATATTGTAATACGAACCTATGTAATTGGAGGTGTCTTTTTGTTCTTTGTATACTTTTAGTGATGTATAGTAGTAGTATAGAGCTTTTTGATATTTTTTTTTTCTCAAAAAAACAGATCCGATGTTATCCATAGCATTAGCTGTAAATATCTTATCTGTACTATATTTGCTGTACTTTAACAACTTGTAGTAGCTGCTTAATGCCTCAGGATAATTACCCATATTGTCAAATGCGATACCCATTTTATTATAACTTCTAATTACTCCTCGTTTGTAATTTATTCGCAATGACAACTCTAAATTTTGCTTACTATACAGTAGACATTTATTAAAGTTACTTACATAAAAGTACTCGGTACTAAGTTTATTTAAGTGCGCAGATTTTATAGTATCATCTTTATCATTGGATATTAAATGCAATAAAGAGTCTATTTGTTTGTTTTGGGCAGTAATAGGATTTGCAAAATATAAGACATGAATTGCAAGTAATAAAGAGGTAAGTAGGCTTTTCATTTAGTTAGATTAATATTTAGGATATCGTTGAGAGATTTTGGCAAAGCCTTGTCTAGTTTTATAATTTTTTGATGCCTAGAATTATTGTGTACATAATTTTTAGTATTGCCAATGTTACAACAATTATTATTTATACCCATAATTTTTAGAACCAGTACGTGGGCAATTAAGAATTAAAACAGGTCATAATCATACGTGAAAACCATTTAGATAAATCAAAAACTTATTTTGATAAACCAAAAGTACATTTGGATAAATGGATTATGGTATTAACTAAATTTAATGTATTTTTAAGAAATTATAAAAAATTTTGTTGTAAATTATTTAACACCAACTTAGCATATTCCACAACCAATGAATCAAATTTTATATAATATATCGTACAATCAAAAAAATGACAAAAGCAAATATCAAATTAGGCATTTTATCCTCCTTTACTATTGTACATAAATGTTACTATGCCATAAGCAAAACGGATAAAATTTTAGTAAGCCAAACCAAAATAGATAATGAAACCTACTATTTAATTTAATAATTTGATGATGTTAAATTTTAATAATTATTAACTAATCAATCTACTCAACACTCATCATTTACGTTAAACTTTTATGTCTTATTCAATCAAATTTAAATTTATTATGAAAACAAAATTTACCTCCGTACTATTTATTGTTAGTCTATTATTATTCTCATTTCAATCTTACGCCCAAAACAATGTAGGCATAGGCACAACAACCCCAAACCCCAAAGCCATACTAGAGCTAAACGCTACAGACAAAGGTTTTATAGCACCACGCTTAACCACTGTGCAAATGAACGGTATAGCACCTACAGCCACCGAAAGTGCGTTGTTAATTTACAATACTGATAGTGCGTGTTACCATTTTTATAACGGAACCGCATGGAAAAATCTTTGCCAAAAAGGATTAGATACAGCTGCTATAAATTCCCAAATTAAAAATTATTTAGGAGGTGTAAGTTTTACAACCATAATTAATAATTTAAGCGTAGACAGTAGCACGGTTAATTACACTACCATAAATAATGCAACGGTAAACAACATAACTATTGATAGTAGTGTTATCAACTACACCACTATAAGTAATGCCGTAATAAATAACTTAACAGTAGATAGTAGCACGGTTAATTACACTACCATAAATAATGCAACGGTAAACAACATAACTATTGATAGTAGCATTATCAACTACTCCACTATAAATAATGCCGTAATAAATAACTTAACGGTAGATAGTAGTAAAGTTAATTACACTACCATAAATAATGCAACGGTAAACAACATAACTATTGATAGTAGCATTACCAATGTAAGTACGGTTAATATATTAAAAGCCGACACCAGTATTTTAAACTACACCAACATTAACAATGCAACCATAGATAGTAGTAAAACAAACTATGCAACCATTAATAATGCACAAATAGATACACTTCAAAATAATTATATAAACTCCACAACAGGTAACTTTACTAATTTAACTGTAGGCGGACAAAGCATAAGTAGTTTAATAAATGATAGCATTGGTAGCAGAGCATGGTTACTTACGGGTAATAATGCACCTGCTAATAACAAACTAGGTACACTTAATGCCAACGATTTACATATATACTCAGGCGGATTAGAACGAATGACCATACTTAACGGTACCGGTAATGTAGGTATAGGGCAAACTTTACCAGGTGCTAAGTTAGATGTATTAGGTGATATTAAGTTTAGTGGCACACTAAAACCAGCAGGTGTTCAAGGTACATTAGGGCAAGTACTTACAAGCAATGGCGCAGGCGTACCTACATGGAACACTACAAGTGTAAGTAATACTTATAACAACAGTACAGGTAACCTTAGCACTACTGTAAATGGCGTAGTAGGGGCTAATGTAAAATTGCCTACTAACCAAGCCATAACCGATAGTATAGCCGCGCAAGCTTGGACACTTAAGGGTAATGCAGGTACTAAACCCAACACTAACTTTATAGGTACTACTGATAATACATCATTGCGTTTCCGTACTAATAATACCATTAAAATGGTAATAGACAGTACTGGGCGTGTAGGCATAGGTACTAACAAACCTGTATATGTAAGCAACCATGGTTTACCTACATTGCTAGACGTAAGAGGAAGTGCAGTACTACAAGGACGCCTAACATTAACCCGTTACGGAGATTCTCCACTAAGCTTAAAACCTACATGGCATATAGACCAAGACAGCTTATACCGATCATTTAGGATTTTTCGCCAGCCCGATATTTTTACTAGTGGAGCTATTGCGGTGTGGATAGACAGTACCTTAAAAGTAGGCATAGGTACAACTAATCCCAAAGCAAAATTAGATGTAAATGGGAACACTCGCGTTGTAGGGCAGTCTAACTTTGCGGCAGCATTAGATACTTCGAACGATTTATCGTTAGAAACAAACGTAACTAATCGTCGTTTTTTGTTTGGCGGTAATGGTTCTGGTTATACATTACAAAGTACGGAATTAAGTTCAAAAAATAATTTACCTATGTCGTTAAATCCATTGGGCGGTAATGTAGGGGTGGGCTTAATTAATCCTAACAAAACTCTTGATGTAAATGGTGATGTACAACTAAACGGTAATTTGTTTTTTGGATTAAGCAATTCGCGCACTCAAAATCGCAACGATGCTGGTTTGCAAGGTAACGTTGGGGCACAATCAGGCTTTTATCAAAACGATGGTGTTACCACAACTAACTACCCTGCTGGTGCTAGTGGTTACTGGCACTTAATAGATACTCGCCACGCTAATACTGCTAACAATTATGCAATGCAAATAGCAGGTAGTTTTTTTGATCAAGATTTATATTATCGCAAAACAAACAACAACCCTGCTACACCCTGGAGTAAATTGCTTACCGTAGCAGGTACAAATAATAGTCAAGCATGGCTTACCAATGGTAATGCAGGTACTAACCCCAACACTAATTTTGTAGGTACTACGGATAATACATCACTGCGTTTTCGCACTAATAATACTAGTAAAATGGTAATAGACAGTACTGGGCGTGTAGGCATAGGTACTAACAAACCAGTATATGTAAGCAACCATGGTTTACCTACATTACTAGACGTAAGAGGAAGTGCGGTAATACAAGGACGCCTAACATTAACCCGATACGGAGATGCTCCACTAAGCTTAAAACCCACATGGCATATAGACCAAGACAGCTTATACCGTGCATTCCGTATTTTTCGTCAGCCCGATATTTTTACCAATGGAGCTATTGCGGTATGGATAGACAGTACCTTAAAAGTAGGCATAGGTACAACTAATCCTAAAGCAAAATTAGATGTAAATGGGAACACTCGCGTTTTAGGGCAGTCTAACTTTGCGGCAGCATTAGATACTTCGTATGATTTATCGTTAGAAACAAACGTAACTAATCGTCGTTTTTTGTTTGGTGGTAATGGTTCTGGTTATACACTACAAAGTACTGAATTAAGTTCAAAAAATAATTTACCTATGTCGTTAAATCCATTGGGCGGTAATGTAGGTGTGGGCTTAATTAATCCAACGGCATTGTTTCATGTAGAAAAAAGTATAAATACACCGCTAACACCAGGCAATGTATCTATAGCACAGCACGATATATTTAACAACAGTACACTTACAGCAGCAGGAAATATTACTGCAAATTTAAGTAGAGTAATAAACAGTACATCTGCTACTATGCAAGCTACAGCAGCCAGTATAGTAGGAAGCGAAAGTAGTTTTACCAACAATGGTACATTAAGCGGAACTACCACTCATGCGTTCGGATCTTACAATATAATAAGTAACAATGGTGTATTTGCTCTTACGGGCGAAGTTGATGGTAGCTATAATCGTGTAGTTAATAATGTGGGTAAAACAATGACAGCACCAAGTACAAGAGGTGTAGTAGGTGTAGTACGCAATGAGGGTATATTAAATGGTAGCAGTAGTTTTGGTGCAATTGGTTCGTTTGAAAACACTGGTACAGCAAATCTTTCATCAGAAATTGCAGCAGGATATTTTAATATTGAGAATACTACAGGTGCTACCATTGCTAGTAATTATATAAGAGGAATAGTAGGTGCAGTTCGTAATTCGGGAGCTCTAACAGGTGCTGTAGCTATAGGAGTAGAGGGTGGTTTAGATATGAGAACTGGCTCTTCTACTACACTTACTAGCGAGGGTAAAGGCGGATCGTTTTATATTATAAATGCAACAGGTGCTACAGCCAATATTCCTTATGGTAAAGCAGCGCAATCATACTTTACTAATAATGGAACGTATAACGGTGTTAGTTTATGGGCTACCGAAAACTATGTAAGTAATAACGCAGCATTAAACCTTACAGGAGGTTTGCGTGGTGGAAATTTAGTAATAAGTAATACTGCCACAGGTACTATAACCAGTGGCGATGCCATAGCTGGGGCTATAAACATAGATAATCGAGGTGCAATAAATATTCCAGGTACAAGTGGAACTATACGTGTTGGTAATATGGAGTTGTACAACGAGGGAACTATTACTGCAGGATATATGCAAGGCGGCGTATTAAGTGTATTAAATAAAGCATCAGGGACTATTAATTTAAGTAAACAAATTATTGCTGGAGGTAATTATATATCAAATTTTGGTACTATGAACGCTAAATATGCATACGCAGGAGATATTAGTTTTTATAACAAAGGTAATTTGCATACAGGGCATCAACGTGGTGCTAATATATATATAACCAATGATACTTCGGGGGTTGTTGTAAATGATAGTTCTTATGTAACAGCAGTTATAGAAAATAATAATTTTGGTACACTAACTACATCTAGCCAAAGGTCTTTATTAAGCCAAGTACAAAATTTACCTGGTAGTACAACTACTACTAATAGTATGATAGCTACCGAAAGTAATGTTCGTCATATTGGTTCAGGCACTGTTACTAGTGCATATGGTTTAGCTGTGAATATACAAAAACCAGTAGCTTCACCAGGTACTATTACAAATTCATTTGGCATATATCTTGGTACAATACAAGGAGTAAATCGCTGGGGTATTCACCAAGCAGACGGTGGTGCGCAAAATTATTTTGCAGGTAACGTAGGCATCGGAAACACCACACCAACTGCTAAACTAGAGGTACAAGGCTCAGTAAAAATAGTAGATGGTACACAAGCTGCAGGCAAAATTTTAGTAAGTGATGCTGCGGGTAAAGCAGCATGGAAACAAACTATTATACATGGTAATGTTGCTGCAGTAGGTAATACATCTACCGGTAGTGGGGTATATGCAGCATCAGGTGTTACGGTTACAGTACCTGCGGGCGAGTGGTTAATATCTGGTATGGGCATTAGCACACCAGCATCTTGTCGTGGTAATTTTATGTTATTTAATAATAATACCAACACATTGGTAAAATTTACACTTTTTCCAAATGCCACAGGCGATTTTCAGGTAGCAACTCTTGCTGCTTATGTAAAGGTGTTAGTTACCACCACATTTGAATTTAAGTTAGAATCGAGAGCCTGCGGTAATGTGCAAATACATACCGATAATAACTATTGGGATATAACAGCCACAGGAGTAGAATATTAAAAATATTAAACAAGTACGAACTTGAACAATCTATTTTAAATGTGCTAAACTATTACAATAGAGTTAACAAAAAGCAATAATTATATGTTGGCTAATTACAAAAATGAAATTGAGTAGCGTAAGTGGTTGAGGCAGTATATTCGCAACTTACAAACACCAGTGCAGATGGTTATAATAGTTTAGGTTAAAATAAGTTTATCCAATACTTATTGAAGCAATAAAAGAACAACAAGTACAACAACTTATAGCTAAGCATAATCAAGAAAT
>JACMRI010000069.1 GCA_014376525.1 Bacteroidia bacterium
ACCACAAGCGGGACGCTGTGCGGTAGCCTGCACGGTTACCTAACGGTTGGACGAGCGGGGGGACGCTATGCGGTAGCCTGCGCGATTACCTAACGCTTGGACGAGCGGGGGTGTATTTCCAACTTTGCGCTTCCGCAAGCCTCGTGGCTTGTGCGCTTATAAAAGTTACTAGCTTCATTTATTATGTTCATTGGTTTGGTTTAATAACAAATATAGTGTTTTAACAAACAACTAACCAAGAATTAACTATGAGTACCACAAGCGGGACGCTATGCGGTAGCCTGCACGGTTACCTAATGCTTGGACGAGCGGGGATCTCTCTCATTAGCTTACCTGAATAATACCACTCTCTACATATACCAATGTCATTACATTTTTCGTCATAAAAATATTCACTTTCTTTATACCCGTTTTTATAGTAACGAGTTTCTTGTATCAAACTGCCTTTGTTGTATTTTTTCACACTATAAAAAGTATCTAATTCGTTTTTTTGATACTTTGTTACGGAGTCAATCCCTGTAAATAATTGTCCATTTTTTATTTTTTTAGCGCACCTATCCGTTTCATTATTGGTAGTACCTACTGCGATTATCTCAAAATTATCTTTAGTTAACTGTGCTTGGCAAGTAGCGTTTAATAAATAAAAAAACGCTATGGTAAGTAAAATATATTTCATAATTATCTAAATATATTCATTATTTTATTACTAAAGTTTGGATTGTAAAAAGGACGTAAACTGACATTTCCGTTGATTGAATAAGTATTAATAGCGTTTTGAGATTGGGTCTTTTGCACTAAAAAGACTAACAGCAGTAATTACAGTAAAATCAAAACCTCCATATTTCTTTTGGATGTACTTATTGTAAAATTATTTTGCAATATTTAGTTTTATTTGTAGGTGTAATTGAAATGCTTATAATCTTCTTTTTAAAAAATGAATTATTTGGGTTTTGTTTATTAATATAAATTTTATAATTTGAAATATTTATATACGAACGAATAAAAATAAAATCATTTGGTTTTATTTTTTTAATCACACGATTCCCTCTTGAGCAATTGTCACTTTTATAAATTAGAGAGTCTCCAATACTATTATGAAGGTAAATTTGAAAATATTCAATACCATCAAAATAATATTCGTTACTATCTTCTTTCCATTTAGAAATATTTCCGAAAAATACATTTTTATTATTTAAATTAATTAGAGTGTAATTTAATTTTAAAACGTCTTCTTTATCAAAAACACATAAAGGGTTTAAAAGAGTCATCTCTTCATTGATAGAATTTGAAAAAAAACGCCTCTCCTTATAGCGTACATAAATACAACTATTTAATAAGAAAAGAATTATAAATGTTTTATACTTAGCGAAATACATTGAATAAATAATTAGATGTTCTAATATTATAAAAATAACCCTGTCCACCAACTCTAGTACTGTAAAAATTAGATTTATCTATTGAAATATATCTAGATGGTGTAGAATTTTGAATACCCTCTTTTCCTGCTAATAATGCGGCAGATTATGAAAATGACTGATTACTGAGTGCTTGCTCTAAATGTAACTTTTCATGAAAGTAATTTATTTCTGCATTACTTCTACTACTTAATCCTGATTTAGTATGAAACATTTCTCCTGTAGTTTTGTCTGTTACGCCAAAATTACTATCATAAGGACCGATATCCGCATCATAGCCCCTTTGGTTGTATTTTTCATCAGTAATGTATTCCATTTTAGACCCGTTTTTATTTGCTACAATCTCAGCTCTTTTATCAAAAGAGTACCTATCCCATGTAGCATAATCATAAGCAGAATAAGTAACTAACTACTTCCGTTGGTATTGCTAAATTTAAAATTTTTTCATTTATTACGCCGCTGTTCCAAGTGTTCCAACGGTTAAATAGTTGGTGGTGTTCTCGCAAGTGTTAAGCTGCTTACTGAGCGGAGCCGAAGTATCAGCGTATTGTTACTCAGTTTTAATTTTAAATTGTTGTTTCGTGAGCACGGCAGAAAAGCCTCGGTTGTGAGTATATATAGTAGAAGTTTGAAACTTCGTAAATACGTAACGAAAAACTAAAAACTAAAAATGTTGCATAGTGTTGCATTTATGACTTAAATCCACCCTTGGTTTTAGAAGTAGTAGTAATTTTTCGTGTTGTAACACCTGTGGTTAATGCAGGCAGAACTGTTGGAATTAAAATTGTTTTTACATCGTTTGTTTATTTAAATAATGTAAACAAACAGCTAACAAATTTTATAATTTGTAATAACCACAACACTATTATTTTTAATTATACGCATGCATAAATTACAAAAGTGTTACAAGTTTATTTTTAGAAATTAACTACTCTTTTACACGTTGTATAGCAGCCATATAAAATCCATCAAAGCCCATAGTTGGTAGTATGTAATTTTCTCGCACTAGTTCGTAATTAATATTATTAAGCAAAAACTCTTGCACTTGCATTTCATTTTCTTGTGGCAATAAGCTACATGTGGCATATACCGCCACCCCTCCTACTTTAAGCATAGCGGTGTAGTTACTTAATATATGCTGTTGTACGGCACGTATTTCGGTTATAAATTCGGGCGTTAGTTTCCACTTAGCATCAGGGTTGCGGCGCAGTACACCTAAGCCACTACATGGCACATCAAGTAATAACCTATCAGCGGTATTGTGCAAGCGTTTTATAGCTTTAGACGAATCTATGATACGAGTTTCTACAATGGTAACGCTGTTGCGTTTGGCGCGTTTTTGTAACTCTTCAAGCTTATGTGCTTCGGTATCCATACTTATAATTTTACCCTTGTTGTGCATTAATGCTGCTATGTATAATGTTTTTCCGCCTGCGCCTGCGCATGCGTCTATTACACGCATTCCTTCACTTACATCAAGGTATTGGGCTATCATTTGTGAGCCTGCGTCTTGCACTTCTATTAATCCATTTTTAAACATTTCGCTTCCAAATATATTAGGGCGCGTGGGCAATACATAAGCATTGTTTAATGCTGTAAAGTGCGAGTTTACTACCTTTTCAAACTTAATATTTTCAGCACTTAATATATTTTCTACTTGCTTATTGTTGGTTTTTAATGTGTTTACACGTACTACCAATGTTGCAGGTTTATTTAGAGCAATAAGTTCACGTTCGGCAATACCACTTTGGGCTATCCAATCGGGGTAGGACTGTTGCAGGGCTATATTTTTTTCGGCTTCAACATTACGCTTTTGTAATTTTTTATACTCGTCTTTAGTAAATATTTTTAAGTAATCTAGTTCGTTTCTGTATATCAAATACAAATCTATAAGTGCGTAACATTCCTTGGTGGTGCGGGTTGTGGTATAGTCTAACTCTAGTGAGTTGCAATGCTTGCGGTACCAACGCACAATTTCATAAGTGGCATTGGCTATAAATGCACGGTCGCGCTTACCCCATTGTTTATTAGCTTTAAAACAACGTTCCAATACCTTGTCGGCTTTTTGTTTTTCGTTAAATATAAATTCTAAATTTTGAGCAACGCCTGTTATAAGTACACGGTGTATTTTGTTGGTTGATAGCTGTTGCATAGTATGTTTTTTTATTAGATAAATAGTGGTAATATTTAAAATGGATAACCAATACCAAAGTTAAGGTTAAGGTGTTGATAACGTAATTGTTTATTTGTGAAGGTTGGATTTATTTTTAAATTATTAGCCTTGTATTCATCTCGCCATTTTTGACTATATATGTGAGGTGCTGCCCAAGTATTGCCATTAGGGCCTTCGGGGTCTATAATACGTGTGGCAAAATCCAAACGAATAATTACAAAGGTAAAATCTAACCTAAGCCCAACACCTGTGCCTACTGCTATATTTGGCGCAATATTTTGTAGCGTAAAGTTTCCCCCTCGTCGTTTATCATCTGGGTACAGTAGCCATATATTTCCTGCATCAATAAAATACGCACCTTTTATAAACTTAAATATTGGAAAACGCACCTCAGCATTTGCCTCTAGTTTTAAATCACCAATTCTATTTAAGTTACTACTCTTGTTTGAACCAAAGCCTCCAGGCCCTATATTACGAGCGTCCCAAGCCCTTATATCATTACTACCACCTATAAAATAGGTTTTGGTATAAGGTACAACTTTACCACTATTAAGGTAGGGTATAGCAATACCGCCCAACAAACGGTACACCAATGCACTCTTACGTCCAGAAGGATGAAAATAACGGTACTCCAAATCTAACTTAGTAAAGTTGGCATAAGCACTGCCTGTATTGGTAATTTTATCTCCAAAAAAAACGTATTTTCCATCAGCATTTGTATCAGCATTTTGCTGTATATATTTATTATACAAATACGTAAGTGTACCAGCAACCTCAATACCGGCTTTAAAATAATGGTAGTTGCCACGTTCGCTTACATCTTGGCTCGATTTTTCAACAGCAATTTTAAACGAGGTTATAAATACGTTGCTAAATGCGAGCGCCAAGCGTTCGTTGTTAATAGTAGCTAGACGATTAATTAATTGTTCACCCAAATTGTAAGTAGCATAACTAATATCATACTGCGGAAAAAACAATGTCCAGCGTGGCTTAAACTTGTATATACCTGCAAAGCTAGTGTTAAAAGTAGTGCTTTGATAATCGGGGCGGTTTTGGTATTTGAAGGCAGCCCCTATTTGCGTACGAGGCTTGTATATAGCGGGTAGCGTATTTAGCTTTAAAAACAATATGTGCTTGGGTATAGTTACGTTTAGTTCGGGAGCTATAAGCACGGTGTTAAACTGATTGTTTTGCAAAGTTTTGGTACTGTCGGTTAATAAAGTTTGTGCCTCAATAGCACCACGTAGTTTTAGCTCGTATGTTTCTGCTCCTTGCAACACATTTTTGTTTTGTAAACGCAGCGTCCCCCCTATCCCTAAATTACCAAACCCAGTGTTGGTGCCGTCCAACGAGGCATCAAAATTTTGCGCTTTGGCTGGTGATAGTTGTACGTATACGTTTAAATAATCAAATGCCGTATCGTTATTATCTGGTATAAATTGAATGTTAATAAACTTAAATGTATTCAAATCTGCAAAGGCCTTATACGTATTTTCAACATCTGTCATACTATAATATCGCCCCTGTTCAAAAAACATACACCTACGTATAATTTCACGTGTAAACCAAAAGTGCTTGTTATACAAAAATTGATACCCTTTCACAAACTCCGTGTCACTTTTTGTTTGCGTAGCATTTAGCGGATTATAATCTAAATCTACGTATATATTGTTTAACAAATATTGACGTAAGTAAAATGGTTTTTGGTTATGATTCGCACTATCGTTGGCGATGGTTAGCTTATTCAATTTCATAGTTAAATTTACCTTCATTGCATTTAAGTTACTATCAGCATCAAACTGAATAAACTCTTTATCAAAAAAATAAAAACCATTATTCTTAAGCAACTTGGTTACACGCTCGCGCTCACGTTCTATTTGGCTTACGTCGTAATTATCGCCTTTTTTTATGTGCGAATTTTTACTATTATTTTGCACTAATGCACTTATTACACTGTCTTCTAAATTATAGGTATATTCGTTAATAGTATATGGTTTGCCTGCGCTAACTTTGTATATTACATTGGCACGCTTGCCCTTGTAATAAACGGTATCAGTTACATTACTCAAAAAATAACCTTTGTTGCGCATGTAGTTATTCATTTGTTTGCTTGTACGCTTGGTAAGTATAGAATCTACTATTACAGGAGGCTCCCCTATACGTTGTGTTAGCAAACGCTTTACCCATGGAACACGGCGTGCCATACCAAAATTATACGCATACAAATAAATACGTGGTCCCGACTGTAACAATAGCGTTCTATTGGTTTTTTGCTTAGCTATACCCAATAGTTCATCTTTATCTAACATAAAATTTTCTATAATATTGTCTGATTTTATGGTAATAGAGTTTAGTAAATATTGCCCTTCAGGCACACGACGTGCAGGGTTACAAGCCATTACCACCAACATTAGCAAAGCAGTCCATTGTTTAATGAAGTGCTTAGTGCGTAATGTTTTGGACTGGTACATAGTTATAAAATATTGGCTTAAAATTATTTTTAGAGTTTTGTTCAAAAGTATTAAAAAGAAACTATTTTCAATGCCGTTAATAACACCTTTTATAAAATAACAAAATGGCACAAAAACGAGCGTTAATAGTATTTCCCGACGAATGGATAAATTACTCTCCAAGTATGCTCAACAGTATTGTGCTATTAACCGAGCGTGGCTATGCGGTAGATTTACTCTCCTTTGGCTTTAGTCATTTTAATGCCAGTAAGGTTAATGCTAATCATACACACATTACTATTCCATTTATAGTGTATAAATGGTTAAGTAAAATAAAAGCCTACGATTTTCTTAAATACGGGTTACTTACACTACTATTATTTTTAAAACGCAACACTACTTATGGTGTAGTAATAGGGGTAGATAATATTGGCTATGCTACTGCACATAAGTTTTTTAAGCAGGCTATTTTTTTTTCGTTGGAAGTAAAAAAAAACAACTATTTCACTAAGTGCTTACAACAAGGCATTACGCACTGCATTATACAATCGGCTGAGCGGTATCATTTTTTATTTGATGAGAGTAGTTGCATTCCTGCTCAATTAATAGTACAAAACGCACCTATTATTCCTCCTCATTTTAATGTAAATGATGCCGAAATAAATGCACGTACCAAGCAATTGGTATATTGGGGTAATATAGCTAACTTTTATGGTATAGAACCCTTAATAGACGCTTTAATACTACTACCAAGCCAATATACGCTTACCTTACGTGGCGTTAAAAACGAGTTGTATAACACTCATTTACAATACAAATACGCTACACTTATACAAGCGCAACGCTTGTTATTTAATTATGATTATGTGCCACAAGAATTATTATTAAACGAAATGAAAAACTATTACATAGGCTTTGTAATGTTTGATTTTAGTAAAATAAAAACAAGCGATTTTAACTGCATTTCATCGCCTAGTGGCAAACAGTTTAACTATATGGCGGCTGGTTTACCTACCATAGGGCAAGATATTATTGGCTTTGCACCCATAGCACAAAACAATGCAGGTATATTGTTACCTACATTTGACGCGCAAAGCATTGTAACCGCTATTATTAAGATAGAAAATAATTATAATATCTATGCACACAATGCACTAAAAGCATCAATCCATTACGATTTTAAAAGGTCTTTTACTACTGCTATTGATACGGTGTTGGGTAATTAAATATAAGATTGGCTTATTACGTAAATTACTTAACTAGTAATTTGTAGTGTTTTGGTACATTGTTGGTATAAACTACCTGCAACCTCTTACTTAACACATGCTATTTATTGTATTGTTTGTTTGCTATAATTAGCCAATAAGGTATTAGCTACGAGAATTGTGTTTAAAGATTTCATGGTCTTAAGATTTTAGTAATTAGATATAACCCTAATGTACTTATTTAAACAACTATATATACAAAAAAATAGCTAAGTAAAATTGACAATAATATGCTTGTAGTGTTAATTTTACTGATACTGCTCATACCAACTAAATTTTTCTTGAACTATACGGGATTTATCATTTTTTAAATGATTTAAAAATGAAAGGGAAGCAGGAGAGTGCTTTTTCCTTTTTAACCATATTAAACTCCAAATTGTTTTTATTGGAAGACCTTTAATAGGGATTATTTGCAATTCATTGTTATTTAGTTCATTTTTAATTCCAATCAATGGCATAATTGAATAACCTAAACCTGCCAATAATGCTTGTTTGACTGCTTCGTTTGATGTTAACTCCATTTTTTTTAAGACTGACAAATTATTACGTTCTATAAAACTCTCCATAGTTTGCCTTGTACCCGAACCTTTTTCTCTAAAAATTAAAGGCAAATCTTTAAAAATTTCATCTGTTGTAAGATTCTTTTTAAATTTTGTTTTGGTACTTCCAACTAAGTATAATTTATTTTGTAGCAAATCAAGTTTATCAATATTAAGTGTAGTTGGTAAAATTGATACAAGGGCAAAATCAACTTCGTTGTTTTCTAAACTCTCAATCACTTTATTCTTATTGGTAACATCCATCAATAAATCAATACCAGAATTCTGCTTCATAAAATCAGCAAGAAAAAATGGCATTACATACTTTCCTGTTGATACAACTGAAATCTTTAATCTGCCTGTTAATTGCCCTTTATAGGCTAATGTTTTATAGTTTATGGCATAAACCTGATTAAGAATATTTTCTGCAGCTTCAGCAATTTCTCTTCCAAAATCAGTAATATATATTTTTCGACTTACCACTTCAGTTAGTGGTATATCAAACTGGTCTTGAAAATTTTTGAGTTGAATAGAAACTGCTGGTTGAGTTAAGTGCAACTCTTCCGAAGCCTTAGTAACACTTTGTAATTGCACAACTTTCAAAAAAATCTGCAATTGATTTAAAGTATAGTTCATAAATATTTTTTATATATTGTATTACAAATATAAATAAAAATATATGATTTAAAATTATCAGTTTTGTAAAAGTAAACATTAATCTAAATTAAAATGACAAAAATAACAGTAGCAAAAGGCGATGGCATAGGGCCCGAAATAATGGATGCAACTCTCAAAATTATTTTAGCAGCAGGAGCTAAAATTGAAATTGATGAAATAGAAGTAGGCGAAAAAGTTTACTTGGCAGGTAATACAGCTGGCATTGCCAAGGAATCGTGGGAAACTATTAGAAATAACAAAATATTTTTAAAAGCACCCATTACAACTCCCCAAGGTGGTGGTTACAAAAGTTTAAACGTTACTACACGCAAATTTCTTGGGTTGTATTCAAATGTTAGACCTTGTATGAGTTTGCATCCGTTTGTAAGTACAAAACATCCAATAATGGATATTGTAATTGTTAGAGAAAACGAAGAAGATTTATATGCTGGTATTGAGCATCAGCAAACAGACGAAGTGGTTCAATGCTTAAAATTAATAAGCAGACCTGGTTGCGAAAAAATTGTAAGATATGCTTTTGAATATGCCAAGCAACAAAACCGTAAAAAGGTAACTTGTTTTACCAAAGACAATATTATGAAACAAACTGATGGTTTGTTTCACCAAGTGTTTGATGAGATTGCTAAAGAATATCCTGAAATTGAAAATGAACATTGGATAATAGACATAGGAGCAGCTAAAATGGCCGACACTCCCGAAATTTTTGATGTAATTGTAATGCCTAATTTATACGGTGATGTACTTAGCGATATAGCTGCTCAAATTACTGGTTCGGTTGGTTTAGCTGGTTCTGCCAACATTGGCGAAGAATGCTCAATGTTTGAGGCCATACACGGTTCTGCTCCAAGAAGAGCTGGACAAAATGTTGCTAATCCTTCAGGCTTATTACAAGGTGCAATTATGATGCTAAATCATATTGGGCAAACAGAAACTGCCGAAAAAGTTCAAAATGCTTGGCTAAAAACCTTAGAGGATGGAATACATACTTATGATATTTTTAAAGATGGAATTAGTAAACAGAAAGTTGGCACAAAGGAATTTGCAACAGCTGTAATAGCCAATTTAGGAAATAAACCATCTGTTTTAAAACCTGTTTCATACGCCAATAATTCTGCTTTAAACCTACCAAAATACAAACGTAAACCAGCTGCCAAAAAAGAATTAGTTGGAGTGGATGTTTTTGTTCATTGGAATGGTACAAATCCAAATGAGTTGGCTGATAAAGTTAAGAAGATTGAAACTAACGGAATTAAATTAACTATGATAACTAACAGAGGAATTAAAGTATGGCCTGATGGTTTTAAAGAAACTTTTTGTACCGACCATTGGAGATGTCGTTTTAAGCCCACCGAAAATTCTTTAATAAGCAAATCAAATATTATTGAAATTTTGACAAGTACACTTAAAGAAAACATTGATGCTATAAAAACTGAAAATCTTTATTCTTTTGATGGTAAAGCCGGTTACTCATTGGGTCAAGGACAATAATAAAATAAATATAAAATGCCGTATTAATATATTTTTTTATTTATTAATAAAAGAATAATGTGGTGGGGTTAGTAAAAATTGTTGCATAGTGAAATATTATTTTCATCAATTTAAATTGATGAAAATAATATTTCATAAAAATGGAAAACGGCCATTTATAGGAGGTTGTATGTTGCGTTTTTATTTTACTATTTAAGTACTTTATTTTTAACGATTAAGTAAAAGTAGTATAGGCAAAAACAGGAGTGGAAACATTAAATATCTAATAGATAATTGAAATTTCAAGCGAAATATTTTACAATAATGTACTAACAATATTAATTTTAACTTAAAAAAATGAACATACAACTAATACACGGGGAATTTGACTCTAAAGATGCATTAGATTTAATAACACAAATGGTACATATAAAAATAAAGTATCATGAAAGCAAAATATCTCCTCAATGTAGCGAAGAAAACATGAAGTCGCGCGAGTCAAAAATAAAAAAATTACAAAAAGAACTGTTTGATTTAAGAAATATGATAGATGAGAACAGAGGGAATTTAAAATTAGATGCCGTAATTAAAATAGAAAAATAAATTATTTAGTATTAAAAACGGCTTTTTCACAAGTAGCAATAATTGTTATACGTATAATAGCTTTAATACCACATAATGTAATTAACAGTATACAATTTGTGTCATTTAGGAAAATACTTGGTAAATATTTTTCTAATTTATTATTAAATAAAAACACCGAAAATTATGTATAAAATTGAAAATTTAACACTTATTGAAGGTAACTTTTCGGATGTTGAGGCAGGAGATATTTTAATTAGCATTTTTTCTTCCAAAATAAATTTCTTTAATATAAAAAATTGGAGTTCGCAGGAGCAGTTTGGGAAAGATGATGAAATTGCACAAAAAAAAATTCCTGAGCTAAAAAATGAGATTGAAAAATTACAGAAGATACTATCTGAGGCAAAAGCCAAAAACAAGAGGATATTAATTAGTTCGCAAATAAATATTTCACTTTTCGACAATTAGCAATTTATGTTCAAAGGAAGAAAACTATTAATAGCCACTAAACACCAGAAAGAGAAAGTAATTGCTCCAATTTTGGAGAGGGAATTAGGTGTTATATGCTTTACAACTGATGATTTTGATACTGATAAGCTAGGAACTTTTAGCGGAGAAATTGATAGAAAGGATGACCCTATAATTACTGCTAGAAACAAATGTCTATTGGCAATGGAGCTAGCTAATTGCGATTTGGTAATATCTAGCGAGGGTTCTTTTGGGCCACATCCAACTATTTATTTTATACCAGCCGATGATGAATTTTTAATTTTAATTGATAAAAAAAATAATTTAGAGATTATTGTAAGGGAGTTAAGTACTGAAACAAATTTTAATGGTGCTGAAATAAAAACAGAAGAAGAACTATATGCTTTTGCTAAAAATGCACAGTTTCCTTCTCATGCACTCATAATAAAAAACACAAAGAACGATTTTACACACATAATTAAAGGAATAACAAATAGCGAACATTTAAAAGACACTTTTAAAGATTTTATTTCTAAATATGGAAAAGCTTATATTGAAACGGATATGAGAGCAATGTATAATCCAACTAGAATGAAAATTATAGAAAAGGCAACTGTAAAATTAGCGAATAAAATAAATTCACTTTGCCCAAATTGCGATATTCCTGGTTTTGGAATAACAGATGCTAAACAAGGCTTGCCATGTGAATTGTGTAATTTTCCTACCCGAAGCATTTTGAGTTATTTATATGTGTGTAAAAAGTGTTCTTATAAAAAAGAAGAGAAATATCCAAACGGAAAACATTTTGAAAGTCCTAATTATTGTGATGTCTGCAACCCTTAATATTCGTAAACTTGATAACGACTAATATAACCAAAGCTAAAAAAGCATTAATTAACGATGAAATTGTTTCAATACCTACCGAAACAGTTTATGGATTGGCTGGAAATGCATACAGTGAAACCGCTTTAAAAAAAATATTCTTTCTAAAAAAAAGACCTTTACACAATCCTTTAATTGTACACATAAAGTCAGTTGAATATATAAATAATATTGCCAAAGATATACCTGAAATTGCAATGAAACTTGCAAAAGAATTTTGGCCAGGACCATTAACATTAGTGTTAAAAAAACAAAAGCACATACCCGATTTAGTAACAGCAGGACATGATACTGTTGCTGTAAGAATCCCGAACCATCCAGTTGCTTTAGCTCTACTTGAAGAACTCGACTTCCCATTAGCTGCACCAAGTGCTAATCCTTTTGGCTCTATTAGTCCAACTTCTGCCGAACATGTATTAAATTATTTCGGAGACCAACTTAACATCATCTTAAATGGTGGCGAATGCTCCAAAGGATTGGAATCAACCATTATTGGATTTGAAAATAATATTCCAATATTATTCCGACATGGTTCTATTTCCATTGAAGAAATTGAATTGTGTGTTGGTAAAGTAATTATTAAAACTAATGATGACCTTAAACCCAATGCACCTGGAATGCTTTCTCGTCATTACGCTCCATCAACCGATACTTATTTAACTGATAATGTAGTTGAATTATTAAAAACATTTAGTGGGAAAAATATTGGATTGCTTTTATTTAAAAATCAAATCGAGCACAAAAACAATATTGCTCAGGAGGTATTATCCAAAACAGGAGATTTAAAAGAAGCGGCTAAGAATTTATATGCAGCATTACATCGTTTGGATAAAAGTAATTTGGATATCATTATTGCAGAAAAATTTCCAAACGAAGGATTGGGAAAAACCATTAATGATCGATTAGAAAGAGCAATAAAAAAATGAAAACAATTATACGAAACGCATCGGTTGTTAACGAAGGGAAAATAATTGTAACAGATGTTTTGCTATCAAACGATAGAATTGAAAGAATTGATTCAAATATAAGTTTGCCTGCAAAATTATATTTTGAAGAAATTAATGCAGATGGTCTTCATTTGATTCCAGGCGTAATTGATGATCAAGTACATTTTAGAGAGCCAGGTTTAACTCATAAAGCAAATATTTATACTGAATCTAAAGCCGCTGTGGCAGGAGGAATTACCTCCTTTATGGATATGCCAAATACAATACCTAATACCCTTACACAAGAATTATTGGAAGAGAAGTACTGCATAGCATCAAAGACATCTTTAGCAAATTATTCTTTTTTTATGGGAATTAATCAAAAAAATTTGGAAGAGGCGCTTAAAACCGATAATGAAAACGTTTGTGGTATAACCGACGATGGACTTTACTTTAATAGCAATGAAGGGATTTTAGCAAATTATCCTGAATTTTTGGAAAAATTATTTTCAAAAACCGAAACTCTAGTTGCTCTTCACAGCGAAGATGATACTATAATTAAAAACAATATTTTAAAGTATAGTAATTTATATGGACAAAATATCCCTATTTCATTTCACCCTTTTATTAGAAATGAAGAGGCTTGTGTAACCGCTACAAAACGTGTTTTGGAAATTGCTAAAAAACATAATAACCGACTGCATTTCTTTCATATTTCAACTTTAGCAGAAGCCAATTTATTTGATAATAAGCTGGCTGTTAGAGAGAAAAGAATAACTGCAGAAGCCTGTATACACCATCTTTGGTTTTCGGATAAAGATTATGAAAAACAGGGAAATAAAATTAAGTGGAATCCATCTATAAAAACTGAGGAAGATAAAAATGGATTGTTAGCAGCACTTTTAAATGATAAACTTGATATTATTGCAACCGACCATGCTCCACATACTCTTGAGGAAAAAAATGGCAATTATTTCAATTCCATGTCGGGAGGACCTTTGGTTCAACACGCCTTAATCGTTATGTTAGAGCTATATCATAAAAGAAAAATAAGTTTGGAAAAAATTGTTGAAAAAATGAGTCATAATGTAGCTGAAATTTATAGGATTAAAGAACGAGGTTATATTCGTGAAGGCTATTATGCAGATTTAGTTTTGGTTGATTTGAATAACGCTTGGAAAGTAACTCCAGAAAACATACTTTATAAATGCAAATGGTCGCCATTTGAAAATCAAATGTTTAAAAGTAAAATTATCAAAACCTTTGTAAATGGGAATTTGGTTTTTAACAACAACATTTTTAATGAAAGCAAAAAAGGCAATAGACTAAAATTTGAAAAACACAGATAATCTTAAAAAAAAGCAACTAGAGTAGGTAAGGTTTTTCTTAGCATACTTCGCCAAATGTATTCATATGTAAAAGCTCGGTATAATTTGGAAACAAATTCTAAATACCTGAGGAACCTTTAGAAAAATGGCCATCGGCATACAAAAAATAACCTGGGTGTATTGCTTTGTCGTACAATAACTTGTACATAGGTGGCGCAATATTAGTTAAAGGATCAAACAAACTATCCATTAATGGTTGTGCAGGACCAAAGTTTAAATAATATTGTGCTTTTACGCTTGTACTGGTAACCAATATTAGGGTTAGGAGGAGTGCTTGTAAAATTCTTTTCATGATGATTTTGAGTTTAAATTGTTAGTTGAGTTTAATAATTAATTGTGTAATAGCCTGTATCTCCTTGTAATGTTATTTTATCGTTAAAATTAATATAACCAATTTCAATATTATTTCTAAATAATTGACAACCACCCCCCCTAGAACAGTGGGGTTTGCAGAGCTTTTATCACCTCTAAATACATTTCGTACAATTGCGTTTTGTTGTTTACCCATAAAAATAAGTTCTGCATTAGAACCACCTCCCTCTAAACGTAAACTATCTCTATTGTTCAAATAATTAACATTATTCAAAGTTATTACCACGGGAAAACGTTTATATACCCCCATGGTGTAACGATGCGTTTTCTTTTGCATTAGCGTACTACCACCACTGCTATAATCACGGTCTATTATTATACCAGGTTGTTGTGGTACATAGGTTACGTAATCGTATTTGCGATTACCCTTACGGGTTACCGCAAGTTCAACGTTAAACTTGCCATCGGCATCGGTTACTGTACAGTTATAAACTCCTGTAGGTATAGAACTACCAGCCAAAAAATTGTCTTGAGAGGCTACTTGTCCCATACATACAGTTACTCCCGCTACTGGCACTATGCTTTTATCAAATCGCCAATTGGCTATTTCTACTACTTGCCCCTTTTGGCGGTAGGTGCGGTTTTTACTACAGGCGGTTAGTAGGGTAAGTAGCAATAAGGTGGTGGTTAGTGATTTCATGATTATGCAATTTTTGTAATTAGGTATAAAGCTTAATTACTTATTTAAACTACAATGTATGCAAAACTATCTAAACAAAATTGTAAATAATATGCTGAAAAAATTACAATCAAATTATAAATACTAAAAAGCCCATCTCCCACAGTTTTTCAACTAAGGATGATGGGAGTAAATACTAAATTTTTAATTATTAAAATTATACCGTAGCCAATTTACTAACCTTACGATACACATATGAATTGTATATATGACGACGTGCAAAACGAGTTTGCGAGTCGCTATTCACTAATTTGATATATACACTACGTGGTACACCAAAATACTCGTAGCTACTACCGTTGGCAAATTTTACCATTAAGTTTACGCCTTTGTGCTCGTAGTCGGCAATTGCCGATGCTACGGTTACTGCATATTCATCAGCATCGGCAGCTATAGTTTCGCGCGATATGCTTACCAAAAAGTGGTAACCTGCAATTATTTTTTTACTTGTTTCTTCGGCTTCTACTTTTTGTGTTTCATCCTGAAACTTATCAGGGTGCCAGTCTTTCATTAGGTTGCGGTACGTAGTTTTAAGTTCGGCTAGCGTAGTTGCTTTGGTAACTCCCAATAATTTTCGGTAATCAATAATTCTTTTCATTATCTGTTTTTAGGCTATTTTATTTTTTGCAAACATACCATTATTTAAAATACGATACAGCTTAATTTGGTTTAAATTTAATGCCTAGTTCAACGTTTATTTACCCTTATTTCAATCGTATTATTTAATAGTTTTATAGCATCATAAAACACTTCATATCACCATTTATATTGATACAACAATTACTTTCCAACTATACCCAACACGTAAGTGTTAATGCGCTGTGCCAGCTACTTACGCAACAAGCTAACCCTATTATAGATTGTAAAAATGTGGTAGGTAGTGCCAAGGCATTTGTAACATCAGCGGTGTATCGTAAGCTGCAACGCTCTATATTGTTGGTGCTTAACGATAAGGAAGAGGCCGCCTATTTTTACAACGATATGCAAACTATGATAAGCGATACTGAAGTAGTGTTTTTTCCTGCCTCGTACCGCAAAGTATTTGAGCCCGATAGTGTAGATAATGCTAATGTGTTGCAACGTGCTGAAGTATTAAACACGCTAAGCAATGCTAATAGACCACTTGTAGTAGTTACACACGCCGAAGCATTAATAGAAAACGTAGTAACCCAAATTACACTCAAAGAAAATACGTTATCGCTTAAAAAAGGCGAGAAAATAAACATTGATTTTATAAATGAACTACTGTATAGTTATGAGTTTGACAGAGTAGATTTTGTAGCGCAACCTGGCGAATTTAGCATACGTGGCGGCATTGTTGATGTGTTTTCATACAGTAACGATTACCCATATAGGGTGGAATTTTTTGGTAACGAGGTAGATAGTATTCGTTCGTTTGATGTATCGGACCAATTATCCATAAAGCACTACAATAACATTCAAATAATACCTAACGTGCAGGGCAAAATGATGCAAGAGCAACAAGTATCTTTTGTGGCCTATATGCCTACAGACACCGTATTGGCGTTTACCAATTCCAACACCGTGTTTGAAAAACTAAGCAAGGAATACGACAAATTAGTAACTCAACGCACTGCAAATAATGCCACAGCAGTAATAGCACAAATGTCCACAAGCACAGTATTTACTAGCCCTGCCGAGTTATACACTCAAACATTGGAACGAGCTATACTTAATTTTGGACAACTCAATTATTACACTGCACAACATATCGTAACATTTAACATAAAGCCTCAACCGCCTTTTAATAAGGAGTTTGAACGCTTACGCAAAAGTTTTATTGATAATACAAAGCAAGGGATAGAAAACTATTTATTTACCGATACTCCCAAGCAAATAGAACGTATTTACCAAATATTTGAAGACCTGCCCCAAAAAGCCGATGAGGTTGCCGAAACCAAATTTACACCCTTCAACGCATCGTTGCACGAGGGTTTTATTGATTTGGAAATAAACGTAGCTTGCTACACCGACCACCAAGTTTTTGAGCGTTACCATAGGTTTAAACTCAAAGAAGTAAATGCCAAAAACAAACAAAACATAAGCATAAAAGAACTAATGAGTATGCAAGTAGGCGACTACGTAACGCATATAGACCATGGCGTAGGACGCTTTAGTGGCTTGGAAAAAATGGAC
Source organism: Bacteroidia bacterium (assembly GCA_014376525.1). Classification (GTDB taxonomy): domain Bacteria; phylum Bacteroidota; class Bacteroidia; order UBA4408; family UBA4408; genus JACMRI01. The sequence continues at coordinate 17,442 of JACMRI010000069.1, forward strand.
GTAGGAGGCAAAATACATGAGGTAGTACGTTTGGTGTACAGAGATAATGATGTGCTGTATGTAAGTATTCACTCGCTGCATCGTATTGCTAAGTTTTCGGGTAGTGAGGGGCATACGCCAAAACTCAACAAAATAGGTTCGCCTGCATGGGGCTTGCTTAAGCAAAAAACAAAAGCAAAAGTTAAAGAAATAGCATTTGACTTAATAAAATTATACGCCAAACGTAAGGCGGTGCAGGGCTTTGCGTTTACGCCCGATACTTATTTGCAACACGAATTAGAGGCGTCATTTATATACGAAGATACCCCCGACCAACTTAAAGCTACGCAAATAGTAAAGCAAGACATGGAGAGCAGTTCGCCTATGGATAGGCTTATATGCGGCGATGTAGGCTTTGGTAAAACAGAAATAGCCATACGCGCAGCATTTAAAGCCGCTTGCGATGGTAAGCAAGTTGCTGTGCTTGTACCCACTACTATATTGGCAATGCAACACGCCAAAACATTTGCCGAACGGCTTAAACATTTTCCTGTAACGGTAGACTATGTAAACCGTTTTAAAACAAAAAAACAAGAAAAAGAAACCCTCGAAAAAGTAAAAAATGGTAAAGTAGACATACTTATAGGTACACACCGTTTGTTGAGTAAAGATATTGTGTATAAAGACTTAGGACTATTGATAATAGACGAAGAACAAAAGTTTGGAGTAGGTGCTAAAGACAAATTAAAAACACTACGTACCAACTTAGATACTCTTACCCTATCGGCAACGCCTATACCACGTACCTTACAATTTAGTATGATGGGTGCACGAGATTTGTCAGTAATAACAACCCCTCCCCCCAATCGTTATCCTGTGGAAACACAAGTAACTGTAAGTAGCGAGGAGCTTATACGCGATGCCGTAAGCTACGAAATAGCACGTGGCGGACAAGTGTTTTTTATACACAACCGTGTAGCCAATATTAAAGATATGGCAGCTATGATACAACGTTTAGTACCTGATGCCCGCGTGTGCGTAGGGCATGGACAAATGCAGGGCGATGAATTGGAACACGTTATGCTTAGTTTTATAGATGGCGAATACGATGTGTTGGTGGCCACTACTATTATAGAATCGGGCTTGGATATTTCTAATGCTAATACCATATTGATAAATCATGCAGAAAATTTTGGTTTAAGCGATTTGCACCAAATGCGAGGCAGAGTAGGACGTAGCAACAAAAAAGCATTTTGCTACTTACTTACACCACCACAAACTATACTTACTAACGAGGCCAACCGCAGGTTACGTGCCTTGGAAGAATTTAGCGACTTGGGCAGCGGGTTTAACATAGCCATGAAAGACCTTGATATACGCGGTGCAGGCAACTTATTGGGTGGCGAGCAAAGTGGTTTTATTACCGAAATTGGTTTTGAAATGTATCAAAAAATACTAGACGAAGCCGTGCAAGAACTCAAAGAGGAAGAGTTTGGCGATTTGTTTATTACAGATGCCAATAACCCGCAACGTAGCAACATAAGCAATACCCCTTTCCTTAAAGCATTTGTAAACGATTGTAGTATAGATACTGATATAAGCATACATTTTCCTACCCATTATATTGAGAGTAGTGCCGAGCGTTTATTACTGTACAAAGAACTTGACGATGTAAAAAATGAAGAGGAACTCCTAGCCTTTGAAGCCAAACTAATAGACCGTTTTGGGGCATTACCAAAGGAAGTAATAGACCTACTTAATGTAGTGCGTCTGCGTTGGATTAGCCGTGCGTTAGGCTTTGAAAAAATAGTAATGAAACAAAATAAAATGTTTGGCTTGTTTACCGCCAAGCCCGACTCGCCTTTTTACGACTCGCCTACATTTACCCACATACTTAAGTACATGCAAAAAAATCAAAGCTTGGTTAAAATGGCGGAGAAAAACAAACGTCTCACACTATCATTTCACGAAACCGTTAAAACAATTAAAAAAGCAATTGTAATGGTTAGTGCAGTAGGCGAAGGATTGTAGAATGTTAAGAGTGAAAATAATTCTCCAGAGTCATTCAATAAAAATGTTTCTCTTTATATTTACTAACAATATCTAATTGGTCATCCCCAAATTACTTCTTAATAACGCTTCATCTAACTTAAATGCTCACCTTTTGTGTAATACCATACACCATGCTCTTGTATAAATACGGAGCGTTCGTGGAGTAGTTCTGTTGGTTTATTATTGGTGCTAAATTGTGCTTCAAACTCTACAATAGTACCCTCGGCATATAGTATAGTAAGGCCGTAAAATATAGTACTATTAGCCCACTGCGCAACACTTGCTCGTGGGTATAACTTGAGTACAGATGCGTGAGTTGTGTGCATTAAATAGTCTATTTGGCGCATTGCATAAGCACTATACCTTGAGCGCATAAGTTGTAAGGGTGTGTGTGCTAAGTGCGTGCCTAAGTGTAAAGGTTGGCAGCAAGTAGCATATAGGTTTTGTGGATTACAAGGGCACTGCATAGTGTTAAAATTTGGGGTAATAGACATTTATGGTGTTAAAAAACTCTGTACGCCTTAATATACTTAGCTTTGAAGAAATCAAAGACTATGAATAAAAAAACTGCTTTTATTGCAAAAGTAAAATCGTCTCGAAAGATGGGTTTTACAATCAAA
>JACMRI010000070.1 GCA_014376525.1 Bacteroidia bacterium
GTAAAGTTCTCACTTAATACACAGGTTTGTGCATTAGCCATAACAGCAGTTGCAATAACGGCTACTAATGTTGTAAATATTTTTTTCATGATATTTTATTTTAATTAATTTATAATATCACAAATATAAGTCATTTAAGCCGTATAATAACATTGTAAAATTTACAATGTTATTTTATTAACTATTACTTAATATTAAAAGTAAGCATTATAATTTAGTTGTTTATTAGCAATTTTTGTTTGTACCATTAACGATTACAAAACGAATACTTTATATAAATTACTTACTTTTAACGATATAGTTTTTTAGCAAGTTTAACAGCATTGTTAAGCAAAATAAAACTAAATAACCACAATATTTTTTTGTAATTATCTTACTAATTACCACATATGAATTAATAAAAAAATATAGTATTATTAAACTACTTAAAAAGAATCGTTACCGGAAAAAAACCAAAAAAAACTCCTCTATTTTGAAAATAAAGGAGTTTTTTGTTAAAATTTAAGGTAAATATTATACTGCTAATACTTGTTTTACTAAGTCGGCAGCTTCTTGTAATGCTATAGCACTATGTACTTTAAGACCACTTTCGTCAATAAGTTTTTTGGCTTCAACAGCGTTAGTACCTTGCAAACGTACAATAATAGGTACGTTTATGTTACCCATATTCTTGTAAGCATCTACAATACCTTGCGCTACACGGTCGCAACGTACAATACCACCAAATATGTTTACTAATATTGCTTTTACGTTTTCATCTTTAAGTATAATACGAAATGCTTTTTCAACACGCTCTGCGTTGGCTGTTCCACCTACATCAAGGAAGTTAGCAGGTTCTCCGCCACTTAGTTTTATAATATCCATAGTGGCCATTGCTAGCCCAGCACCATTTACCATACAACCTACGTTACCGTCAAGGTTCACAAAGTTTAACCCTGCTTCGCCTGCTTCTACTTCTGTAGGATCTTCTTCGGAAGTATCACGCAATAGTGCATAATCAGAGTGGCGGTATAAAGCGTTTTCGTCTAAAGAAACTTTACTATCTACTGCTATTATTTTATTATCTGATGTTTTTAATACTGGATTAATTTCAAACATTTCAGCATCAATAGTATCATAAGCCTTGTATAATGAATTAACAAACTTAACCATACTCTTATGGGCATCACCTTCTAAACCTAAGTTAAATGCTATTTTACGAGCCTGAAAGGCTTGTAAACCAACACGTGGATCAATTTTTTCTTTAAATATTAAGTGTGGTGTGTTATGCGCAACATCTTCAATATCCATACCGCCTTCGGTACTGTACATTATAACGTTGCAACCGCTGGCGCGGTCAAGCAATACGCCCATGTAATACTCTTTGGGTTCGCTTATGCCAGGGTAATATACGTCTTGTGCTACTAATACTTTGTTTACTACTTTACCTGCTTCGCCAGTTTGTATAGTTACAAGTGTGTTTCCTATTAAGTTTTTAGCAATAGTCTCTACAGCTTCAAGGTTTTTAGCTAAGGCTACACCACGCTGGTCTATGCCTATTATGCTGCCTTTGCCACGTCCACCAGCGTGTATTTGACTTTTTATAACCCACCAACCAGTGCCAGTTTCCTCTTGTATTTTTTTTGCTGCAGCTACAGCCTCAGCAGGTGTGTTGGCTACTATACCTTCTTGTATAGCCACGCCAAAGGTTTTTAATATGGCTTTACCTTGATATTCGTGTAAGTTCATGTTTTATTTTTGTTTTAAAATTAGCGCTTAAAATTTTGTACAAATGTATTGTTTTTTGCGAAGTGAATTAAAAAATCAATTATTCTTTTGGTGCCAAAAATATTAACATAAAATTCATATTACAGGGCATATTTTCAATACTAATATAGCCTACATTTGTAAAATACAAAACAATAAATAATCAAAAACAATAAAATGAAAAAACAGTTAATTGCTTTAAGTTTAACAGCTGCGGCGCTAGGCGCACAAGCACAACAAACTATACTTAGTGCGCGTACTGCAACTGCGGGCACAGTAGTAACAGTACAAGGTATAGCGCTTAATGGCACCGAACTTGGTGCTGCTCGTTACATACAAGATGCTACTGGTAGCATTATGGGATATCACCCAAGTTCGTTTGCAACCATAAACAGAGGCGATAGTGTAAAAATTACAGGTACTACCAAAGATTATAAATGCCTATTGGAATTAGACCCAATAACTAGCGTTGTAAAAGTAAATGCAGGTAATACATTACCTACTCCTATAGTAATAAACCCTAATGCGTTTAACGAAACTTACGAAGCACAATTATTACGTTTTAACAATGTTACCTTTAAAAAAACAGGCACCTTTGTAGGTAATACCAACTACACTGTAGTAGGCGCAACAACCAACGATACTGCCTTGGTGCGTGTATCTAACGGTACACAATTAATAGGTAAACCCATACCTACAGGCTCAGTAAACATTGTGGGTATAGGTTCGCAGTTTAGCAACGCTACTACTTGCACCAGTGGCTACCAAGTGTTACTTCGTGATACGAATGATATTATTCAAAACGCATCTATATTTTTAACAGCCGATGTTACACAAATTAATATGACTAATGCTGGATTTGATGTAAAATGGAATACCAACGTTGGTGGCGCACAAGCTTACGTTCAATGGCAGGGTGCAGGTGCGTCAGGCAATGTAAGCGCAACATTAGCTACAACACACATAGCAAGCATTACAGGCCTACAAGCTGGGCAAATATATTATGTAACTACTTATGCAATTAATGGTGTTGATACAGCAAAATCTCATACAAAAGCGTTTGCTACCAAATCTAACTCAACAGGCAATATTAAATGTTATTTTAACCGTACGGTAGATAATAGTGTGTCATTAGCTAACAACAACGCAATATACTTAAATAGTTTAGTTGCTGATACATTGGTGCAATACATTAATCGTGCAAAACAAACCATAGATTTAGCAATATACAATTGGGGTACTGGTCCAGGTTCGGCAATTACTACTGCAATAAATAATGCTAAGGCTCGTGGTGTAAACATACGTGTAATAGCCGATGGTAGCACTGCACAAACAGGTACGCAAGCATTAGCCATTGGTGCAAATTTGCAATTAGCAGTTTCGCCACAAGGTGCTAACTACACTATTATGCACAACAAATTTGTAATTATAGATGCAAATAGTAACAATGCCAACGAACCATTAGTGTGGACAGGTAGCACAAACTGGACTACCGCACAACTAAATACTGATGCTAACAATGTGGTAATAGTACAAGACCAATCATTAGCACGTAATTATAAAATAGAATTTGATGAAATGTGGGGAGATACTATACCAGGAGGAACTACCAATGCAATGAAAGCTAAGTATGGACAATTTAAAAAAGACAATACAGCACACGAGTTTAGTATAAATGGTAAGCGTGTAGAAAATTACTTTAGCCCAAGCGATGGTGTAAATAGTAAATTAGTAAACACAATAAATACTGGTAGTACAGAGCTTTATACCGCTAACTTATCGTTTACCAAAACTGACGTTGCTTATGCAATACGTAATATGAAATGGAACAACCCAAGTGCAATTATGTATTCTTTATTTGATGATACATCTAACTCTTTTGGTGCTTTTCCTATTATACGACAAGTTTTAGGTAACAATGCCATGGAAGATCAGTTTTCGTGGATATTACATCACAAATATGCAATAGCGGATCAAAATGATGCCACAAGCGACCCATTAGTATGGACAGGTTCGCACAATTGGAGTACTGCTGCCGATACTAAAAACGATGAAAACACAATAGTAGTACATGACCAAAATGTAGCTAATCAGTTTTACCAAGAGTTTATACAACGCTTACGCGATAATAATGTAACTCCTATTATTGCATCAGTAGCTAATAAGGGAACTAAATTGGTAGCAACAGTATATCCTAACCCTGCTAATAACGTAATTAATGTACAACTATTAAACAACGAAAGTGCTACATTAAAAATTTATAACATTAACGGAACACTTGTATACACTGCATTAGTAAATAATACTACCGTTATAAATGTAAGCACTTGGACTAAAGGTATGTATGTAGTACAAGTAGTACAAGATGCTACTGTAGGTACAAGCAAAATTATAGTAGAATAAAAGGTGGATTTTAAATAACTTAAAAAAGCAGCTATTTACACCACAATAATTATTAGGCACAATAATTGATAAATCTTAATTGTTATTAAAAAAAGTAACTTCTATTTATTAAAAAACAAAAATAAGTACTAACCTAAAACAAAAAAAATCATGAAAAAATTATTAATGTCGGCAGCAGTAGTAGCTATGTTAGCTTCAGTAGTTGTAGCTAGTAACGGTGACGATAAAAAAGGAGAAAAAAAATGCGATAAAAAAGCAGCTTGCTGCAAAAAAGATGCAGGTGAAGCTAAGGCTTGTGCAGGTGCAGAGAAAAAAGCATGTTGTAAAAAAGATGCTGAAAAAAAATGCGATAAAAAAGCAGAAGCTACTCCAGCAGAAAAAAAAGCAGAATAATTTAATCAATTATTTAACTACATCAAAAGTCCTCGTAAACAATGTTTACGAGGACTTTTTTTTGGTTAAAAATTTAATGATAGTAACTATTTATTGTTTTGTTTACGGCTAAACCTTTATTAATAAAAGTTTAGCCGTAGTTAACACCTCTTAATACTTTCCTTTTAATTTAATAGCAGCATCTAACTTTCGTAAAGCTACAATATAAGCACCAGAGCGCATAGATGCACCAAATTCAACACTGGCTTGCCATACATGGTTAAAAGCGTCTGTCATACTTGCATCGTGGCGAGTGTTTACCTCATCTAGGGACCAATAATGACCAGCGCGATTTTGTACCCATTCAAAGTAAGATACTGTAACACCGCCACCGTTTGCTAATACGTCAGGTACTACGGTAATTTTTTTATCATTTAATATAGCATCAGCATCAGCAGTAGTGGGACCGTTAGCGCCTTCTACTATTAATTTAGCTTTTATACTTCCTGCGTTATCTGCAGTTATTTGGTTGGCTGTAGCAGCTGGTACAAGCACATCTACATCGCATGTAATTAATTCTTCGTTTGATATAAGCACTGTATTGGGTGCGGTATAGCCAATAAGTGTTCGTTTGTTGCTTGCCCAGTAAGTAGTTAATTTATCTAAATCAATACCCTCTTTGCAATAGTATGCGGCAGTATGGTCGCTTATTGCAACTATTTTAATGCCTTGTGCAGCTATTAATTTTGCTGCATTTTGCCCTACATTACCAAAACCTTGTACAGCAGCCGTAACTTTATTTTTATCTAAACCTAACTTAACTAAGGCAGCTAATGTGGCTACCATTACACCGCGTCCTGTAGCTTCTTCGCGCCCTTTAGAACCGCCAATAGCAATGGGTTTACCTGTAACAACGCCTGGTTCTAAGTGTCCAATTACACGAGCAAATTCATCTACTATCCAAGCCATTTCTTGTCCGCTAGTGTTCATATCTGGTGCAGGAATATCTTTATCAACACCAAATACATCAGCCATAGATCTTGTGTATGCTCTTGTAAGGCGTTCTAGTTCGCCTACGCTCATTGTACGTGGGTCGCAGGTTACGCCTCCTTTAGCTCCACCATAAGGCAAGTTAGCTATAGCGCATTTAAAACTCATCCAAGCAGACAGTGCTTTTACTTCGTCCATATCTACGTCCATTGCATAACGAATACCGCCTTTTGAAGGGCCTAACAAAGTAGAGTGTACTATTCTGTAACCTTGAAACACCTGTACTTTGCCATTATCCATTACTACAGGAAGGCTCACTATTACTGTTTTTTGTGGGTTGCGTAATACTTCTTTTGTTTGGTCGTCCACCTTTAATAGGTTGGCGGCTACATCAAAGCGAGCTAATACTTGCTCAAACATACTTATGTGTTCTGTTGTAGTTGTACTCATTTTTCTTGTTTTTAATACTTATAAATTGAATATATATTTAACTGCGTGATGTATTTAAAGTTGTAAATTTACTATTTTTTTTAAACGTGCTAATTTAAAATTTTGGAGTGTATTAATATTAAAAAGAGGAAAAAAACTAATGTTCTTTTCCTCTTTTTAATATTAGGGATATTCAAATATTTAGCATTATTATTTATTAATAATTTAATTACTGCTCAAAGAAAAAGTCAATTAATTGATTAATTTTTTGAACGGTAACTGTAGGGTCTTCACCTTCAAAGAAACCATCAATAACTATTGTTATTTCTTTAGATGTGATAACACCGTCTTTGTCTTTATCTGCATAATTATATTCCAGAGGTAATTTACCACGTTTAGCACCACCACCTACAGCAAGTTCTTTGTCTTTGTTTACTAATTCTTCCTTAATAGCATCATCACGAGAACTTACTATACTGTCGTTGGCTCCTTGTTCTAATTGAGCATCAGTAACACTTACTCCTTGGCTATTTACAAGTGTTGATGTAGAATTAGGTTCTTTATCTAAATAATCTGCAATACCATCTTTATCACTATCTACTGGGCAACCTTTTGCATCAACCTTAGCAGATTTGGGTGTACCTGGGCATTTATCATCTATATCTTTTACGCCATCGTTATCTGCATCTATATTGTCTAATTTTGCATAATCTATGTTTTTAAAAACCCCCTCGTTTGTACTTGCTTTTTTAGCCCCTAATAAAAAACGTAAACCCGCACTAAATTGCATATACGAATCGTTATTTCCGTTGGCTTGAACATTATCTATCCAATCTGTAAAAGTTCTGTTAAATGTTGCCTGCAAACTCACATGTACGCCTGGAGTAATTTTTAAAATACAACCCACAGCTACTGGTAATGCAAGTGTGTTGCGCGCATAATTTGTAACTGAATCTTTTAGTTGTGTTTCGTATTTATAATCCCGCGACGAGAGCGTTTTTTTTGTTAAATTAGAGTCTGCCTGTGGTAGATTATGCGTTTGGCCATCTCTCCAATAATAATAAGGCTTTCCGTCTTTATCATACTTATCTGTATATGAATCAAATTTTAAATAACCAATCCCTACACTTACATAAGGTGCTATATTGGACTCTTTTTTTATAATAATTCCATTATCAAAATGAATTACTGCACTTAAATCTGCTTGTAATGTTTTTGATTCAAAATTAAGGGCAGTATTAGTAGGTGCTTCGTTAGCGGACAGTTTACCCATTGTAACACCTAATTGTACTCCCAAAAATGGAGAAAAGCGTTGCTCAACAGTTATACCATACGAGCCTCTAAATTTAGCTAAATTACGTTGTTTGTAGTTGTTAGCAACATCTCCTTTAAAAGACATAATACCGCCATTAATACCTACAACAGGCAAACGATATGGGTTATTAGTTGACTCTTGCGCTTGTAAACAAAAAGAGGATAGTGCTAATGTTATTAATAAAATTATTTTCATTGTATTGAACTTGTTTTAAATTAAATATTGCCTAAAAATAGTTTTAATATTTTAATCTATCAAATATTTATTCATATTTATACTTAAAAGTTAGGCTTTAGCATGTATTTACTGTAAAACTCATCTATTGCGTTTACAGCTTCGGCCGCTGTATCTACTAATTTTATTAGTTTTAAGTCCTCTTCATTTATATTATGTTCTTGAGCTAACATAGTATTTTTTACCCAATCCATTAAACCTCCCCAATACTCTGTACCTACCATTATTATTGGAAATTTACCGATTTTTAAAGTTTGTGCTAAGGTTATGGCTTCAAACAATTCGTCGAGGGTGCCCATGCCACCAGGTAGTACTATAAAACCTTGTGAATACTTTATAAACATTACTTTTCGTACAAAAAAATAGTCAAAATTAATATTTTTGTCAATGTCTATATAATCGTTGCATTTTTGCTCAAATGGCAAATCAATGTTTAAGCCTACCGATTTTCCTTTGCCACGTAAAGCACCTTTATTACCAGCTTCCATTATGCCAGGACCTCCGCCAGTAATAACGCCATAGCCATGTTGGGTAAGTTTGTAAGCTATTTCTTCGGCAAGTATATAGTATTTATTATCGGGCTTGGTGCGAGCCGAACCAAATACACTTACACAAGGTCCTATTCTAGACATTTTTTCGAAACCCTCCACAAACTCGCTCATTATTTTAAAAATTTGCCAAGAGTCTGATGTTTTTATTTCGTTCCAATCTTTAGTTTGAAATGCTTTTATAATTTTTTCTTCGTTGTTGCTCATTGTTATTTATAATGTTAAATAAAATTTAAAAATAGCTGTATTAAGGCTTGCTTTGTTAGATACCAAAGTTAGAGTTAATAACTACTAATTGTTAATAGTACAATTACTTTTACAATATAATAAAAAGCAAACTTAGTTTTTTATATTTTATTACTTTTAAGCAAAATAAAAGATACAATGAAAAAAAAAATCACACTCTCTTTAGCACTAATAACAAGTGCAATAACGTATGCACAAAACTATACATACAGCCGTGTACGTGTGCAACTTGATGCGCAACATACCTTAATACAATTATCTAAAGCGGGTATTGCTGTTGATCATGGTGCTATTGTAAAGGATAAAAGCTACACCAGCGATTTAAGTACTAAAGAAATAGCCTTACTTGCCAAGCAAAGGTTTAATTACGTAATAGAAATAGCCAATGTGCAAGCACACTATGTAAATCAAAATAATACCACGACCAAAATTGCACAAGTGCCAGCAAGCTGTATACCTAAACAAGCAAATGGATATGCGGTTCCTACCAATTTTAGTTTGGGTACAATGGGAGGTTACTTTACCTATGCAGAAATGTTAAAAAACTTGGATAGTATGGCTACAAAATATCCTAACTTAATAAAAGCACGCTCGCCTATTGATACCTTTAAAACTAATGAACAACGCCCAGTGTATTGGTTAAAAATAAGCGACAATCCAACTGTTGATGAAGCTGAACCCGAAATATTATACACATCACTTCACCATGCACGAGAACCCAATTCATTATCGCAGCAAATAATGTATATGTGGTATTTGTTAGAAAACTATGCAACCAATAACGAAATAAAATATTTGGTAGATAACACCGAAATATATTTTATACCCTGCGTAAACCCTGATGGTTACATTTATAACGCTACTACCAACCCTAGTGGTGGAGGTATGTGGCGTAAAAACCGTAGAGAAATAACTGTAGGACAAGTATGGGGTGTAGATTTAAACCGTAACTATGGCGATAATTGGGGCTTTGATAACGTAGGTTCATCGCCAGATAGTACTAGCGATGTATATAGAGGTAACGCTCCATTTTCAGAACCCGAAACACAAGCCGTAAAATGGTTGTGCAGCACACATCAGTTTGAAATAGCATTAAACTATCATACCTATGGTAATTTACTAATATATCCGTGGGGATATTTGGCAGACCTATACACGCCCGATTCGGCACAATTTGTACAGTATGCACAGTTTTTAACTGAGGATAATAATTTTAAGTATGGCACAGGAAATCAAACAGTAAGTTATGTAGTGAATGGCGATAGTGATGATTGGATGTATGGTGAGCAAACTACTAAGCCCAAAATATTAGCATTAACACCTGAAGCGGGTGATGCTGTTGATGGTTTTTGGCCTGCATCAAACAAAATTATAGATATATGCAAAAGCAACATTACACAAAACTTAAATGCGTTGCGCTTGATGAATAAATATTATAAAGTAAAACCATTAATTACTAATAAGGCCGATGCACTTTCCAATTATTTTGTGTACAACATAGCCCGATTGGGTATTCGTAGCGGAACACAAGCTATTGTAAGCATAAATGCAATTGATGCCAATGTAACGAGCACAGGTACAAGTAAAACTTATAATAATATGGCTTTGCTGCAAGCGCAAGATGATTCTATTAATTACACACTTGCTACAAGCGTTGCTACTGGCGATAAAATAAAGCTATTATTAAGTGTAAATAATGGAGATATAACTACTACCGATACCATTACTATAATTGCAAATTGGGGGGGAGGCTTGACCACAGTACTATATAGCGACAGTGCAAACACACTTGTGCCTAAGTGGACTAAAAGTGCCACTAGCAGCTGGAACACGACTACTGCAACGTTTGTAAGTGCCTCAACATCTATAACCGATAGCCCTGTAGGAAATTATATAGACGGTAAAACGGTTACACTAAATACTTCGCAATATGTAAATTTATCAGGAAACTATACTAATGCTCTGCTTACTTACTATGCAAAATGGGAGTTGGAAAAGGATTACGATTATGTTCAAATACAATACACCACCAATAATGGAAGCACATGGACTAGCCTATGCGGTAAATATACCAATGCAACAGCAACTACACCCGCCTATGATGATGCGCAATATACGTGGCTCGCTGAGCAAGTGGATATTACACCACTAATAGGAAACACTGCCGTAAAATTTAGATTTAGATTATTTGCTGATAACTTTGTAAATATGGACGGTTTTTATTTTGATGATTTTAAAATAACCGTAAAATCTATTACTAAGCTTGAAAGTATTACTAACACTACTAAAAACAACGTGTTTCCTAATCCATTTAATGAGCGTATAACACTTATAGCTAACGCCACCGCACCAGTTAAATGTACTATATACAACGCTCAAGGCGTAATAGTATATACACAAGTAATTAATACTACAACTACTGTAAACACGCAAGAGTGGGCAAACGGAATGTATGTAGTAGTTACACAAAATATACTAAGCGGAATAAATACCAACAACAAAATTATAAAGCAATAAATTAAGTATGAAATTTAAATTAATAAGCACTTTGCTATTTGTGGTACTTGCATTTGTAGCTTGCAAAAACACTACCAAAAAACGCACTAACGCATCAACGCTACCACCCGAATTGCAGGCCATGAACGACTCTATATTAAAAGATAATAGGAATGCAGAGTTGTATCATAGAAGAGCTATATATTATTTAAATAACAAAAATATAAAAGATGCGGCCGATAATATGAAAGTAGTAATGATGTTAGATAGCAGCAAAGCCAAGTATTATGTAACTATGGGCGATGTATATTTTGTGCAAAACAATACACGAGACACGCGCAATTATTTGTTGCGAGGCTTAACCAAAAAAGGTAGTAAACTAGAGGTAAACACTAAACTTGCCGAACTTTATTTTTATGTAAAACAATATGATGATGCTATACAATATATTAATAATTCGTTGCGAGAAGATGTGCATTATGCCAAGGCATATTTCCTAAAAGGTATGATATACAAGGAAAGTGGCGATACTGCGAAAGCAGTATCTAGTTTTATAACTGCTACCGAACAAGACCCAGAGTACTATAATGCCTATATGCAACTAGGAATTATATATGCACTAAAAAACAATCCTACGTGTTTAGATTATTATAACAATGCTTTACGTATAAGCCCCAAAAGCGATGAGGTACATTATAATATTGGAATGTTTTTTATGGAAAACAAAAAGTATAACAAAGCCATAGAACGCTTTACATTACTAGGAAAAATAAACCCTCGCAACCGTGAGGCGTTTTTTAATTTGGGGTATATTCACCTTAATTTTTTAGATGTAAAAACAGAGGCGTTAAAGAATTTTACTGATGCTATAAATGCTGACAATAATTACGAGAAAGCTTATTATATGCGAGGTTATACATTTGAATTAATGGGCGATATAGCTGCTGCAAACCGAGATTATACAAAAGCGTTGGCACTATACCCCGATTATGAGATGGCGCAAAAAGGATTAGAAAGAGTAGCTAAATAACGCGTAATAAATACACACATAATATTATAGCCCATGGCACGAATACTTACAGGGATACAAAGTAGTGGAATACCACATTTAGGAAACATATTAGGTGCTATGCAACCCGCAATAGCACTAAGTAAACAAGCAGGCAACGACAGTATATTTTTTATTGCCGATTTACACTCGCTTACCACATTAAAAGATGCGGCTACACGCAAACAAAATACGTATGGTACACTTGCAGCTTGGGTGGCACTAGGGTTTGATTACCACAACAATATTTTATTTAAACAAAGTGATAACACCCAAGTAGCCGAACTAACGTGGTACTTAAGCTGTTTTACGCCGTTTCCTATGCTTAGCAATGCAAATAGCTTTAAGGATAAAAGCGAAAACCTAAGCGATGTAAATGCAGGCTTATTTACCTACCCAGTACTTATGGCTGCTGATATACTGTTGTATGATGTAAACATAGTGCCAGTAGGCAAAGATCAGCAACAACACCTTGAGATGACACGTGATATGGCGCGTACATTTAATAATAAGTACGGCGAATTATTAGTGATACCAGAAGCCAAAATAAGCGAAGATGTAATGACTATACCCGGTACCGACGGTCGCAAAATGAGTAAGAGTTATGGCAACACAATAAATATATTCCTAAACGAAAAAGAACTTAAAAAACAGGTAATGAGCATTGTTACCGATGATACTCCGCTTGAATTACCAAAAAACCCTGATACTTGCAATGTATTTAGTCTGTATAAGTTGGTGGCCGACCAAGTAGGCATTAATGCTATGCGCCATAATTATTTGGGAGGTAACTATGGTTACGGACACGCCAAATTAGTATTGCTTGAAGTGCTACTTAGTAAGTATGCCAACGAACGAAAAACATTTAACGATTTAATGAATAATACTGCTCAGTTAGATACTATAGCTTTATTAGGCGCACAAAAAGCAAAAGCAATAAGTACACCCATATTAGCCAAAGTGCGAACTGCACTTGGGTTTTAAGCTCAACGTTTTATTAGTTTAGGTGTTGATGCCCACTCCCAAAGTATATACCATAACGCAAGCAGTGCTTAAAGCGCAGTCATACTGCGCTTACCAAGAACGTTGCCAGCAAGAGGTATATGATAAAGTAACGGAGTGGGGCATGTACCCTAACGAAGCTAACGAGGTTATAACGCTACTTATTGCCGATGGCTTTTTGAACGAAGCACGTTTTGCACTATTATATGTAAGTGGCAAAACCCGTATAAAACGCTGGGGAAGAAAAAAAATAATACAAGGTTTAAAGTTTAAACGCATAAGCGACCGTTGCATAAAAGATGCGCTACTTACCATTGACGATGAAGAATATACACAAAATATTATGTATCATATTCGTCGTAAAATTGGCGAACAACCCTTAACTACCCTTAACTATTTATTATTACAAAAAGCCATACAACACACGCTTACCAAGGGGTTTGAATACGACATTATACTTGATGTTATTAAAGAAGAAAAGGATAAGGAGTAAACAAGAATAAAAACATTAATTATGATGTAGCATTATATCAACTACTATATTTGCAGACGTTAATTTTATATAAAATCAAAAATGAAAAACATATCAGTAATAGGCTGTGGGCAAATGGGAAATGGCATTGCGCACGTATTTGCACAAAACGGATTTAAGGTAACTATGGTAGATTTATCGCAAGAAAATTTACAAAAAGCAATAACTACTATTACCAAAAATTTGGATAGAATGGTAGCAAAAGCAACGCTAACAGAAAATCAAAAAACAACCACATTAAGCAATATAAGCATACAAACTAATTTAAAAACAGGTGTGCAACAAGCTGATTTGGTAGTAGAAGCAGCTACCGAAAACCTAAAAATAAAATTAGACCTTTTTAAACAATTAGATGAGTTTGCACCCGTTAATGCAATATTGGCAAGCAATACCTCATCAATATCTATTACACAAATAGCTGCGGCAACTAACCGCCCAAGCCAAGTTATAGGTATGCACTTTATGAACCCTGTGCCTGTAATGAAATTAGTAGAAATTATAAAAGGCTACAGTACATCTAACCAAGTACTTGCAAGTATTATAAGCACAACACAAGCATTAGGTAAAACACCTACTGAAGTAAACGATTATCCAGGCTTTGTAAGCAATAGAATACTTATGCCTATGATTAACGAAGCCATAATAACCTTATGGGAAGGTGTAGCAGGTGTAACCGAAATAGATAATGTAATGAAACTAGGTATGGCACACCCCATGGGACCCTTGCAACTAGCCGATTTTATAGGGCTTGACACTTGCCTAAGCATTATGAATGTATTATACGATGGCTTTAAAAATCCTAAATATGCACCTTGCCCACTGTTGGTAAATATGGTTACGGCAAAAAAATTAGGTGTAAAATCAGGGGAAGGTTTTTATGTATACACCCCTGGTAGTAAAGATTTGGTAGTGAGTAGTCAATTTTAAGTTTAAAGTTTTAAGTAGAGATGCACTTATTAATGATTAATAAGTACTGGTTTCTATTGAATAAGTTCTACAAACCCTTTATAAAAATTAAACTCATCGCTTACATCTTCTACATTTAAGTCAATAGTATAAAAGTAAGTACCTGTAGTAAGTGAACTGCCTGTACTTGCTTTACCATCAAACGGAGTATAAGTATCGCCTTTCTTTTTTTGATATACACGCTGTCCCCAACGTGAGAATACAGCTATTTCCGCATCTGGATAAAAACTTAAAAAAGTAATTTCCCACGTATCATTTTTTCCGTCTCCATTGGGGCTAAATGCTTTGTAAGGAACTATTTTAGGTTGTACTATAATTGTAGTGCTACAAGTAGCTATACACCCTTCGGGCGTATTACTTGTTAATGTATATGCAGTAGTAACAAGCGGAGATACACTTACGGTGGTAGTGGTGGCACTTTCGGCACCTGTACCTGTCCATACATTAGTAGAACCTGTGGCCGAGCTTGTGATAGTAGCCGTTTCGCCAGTTACAATGTTAGTAGGCGTTGCAGTAAGTGAGCAATCAAACGGATTAGTTTGTGTAAGTGTAACAACAGTATCATACACACAGTTGTTTACATCAGTAACTCGTAAGCTATAAGGACCTTGTTGCAGGCTAGTTTTGTTGGGTGTTGGTTGTGCTGTCCCGTTAAACGAATAGGTGTATGTAGGTACACCACCCGCTACACTTATTATATTTATACTTCCTAAGTTGCTACCGCAGGTAACGTTAGTTAATAGCGCATTTATACTTGTTATTTTATTAGTAGCTATAAGTGCAACTTGTTGCGAGCTATCGCAGCCATAGCCATCAATTATTTTTATAGTATAAGTACCCTCTGTTAAATTAGCAAATAGGTTGGTACCATTGTCTGAAACGCCATTACAAGTAATTGTATATGCAGGTGCAGCACTTAGTATATTAGTTATGGTTATTGCACCATCTGCTAATCCGCAGGTAGGTGTTGTGGGAGTAGCTGTGCACTTAGGCTTGTTAGTAGTAGGTATTGTAAGCGTTGTGTCTTTAATACAACCATTATTATCTTTTATGTGTAATGTGTGCGCACCCTTAGTTAAATTATTAAATGAAGCATTGGCACTATAAGTTGTACTTGCATCTAATGCAAACGTAGCAGGAACAGATCCTCCAGCATTATTAGTTATAAATATTTTACCTACACTTCGGCTACAAGTATCGGTAACCACGTGTACTGTATATGCGTTGTAAGGTGGTTGCAAACCAATATATATTGTATTAATAGTAAATTTACACCCTGATGCGTCTATCAACACTAATTTATGTAAACCTTCGGCTAAACCTACAATAGTATCCACGTAAGGTATTGCTGCACCGCCATCTATTTGCATAGTTAGAGGAATAGCACCAGTGGTTGATTTTACTTTAACACTGCCTGTGTTACTATTACACGATGTAGGATATTGAACATAATTAGCAAATGATATTCCTATGATGTTAGGAATAGTAATACTAATTATGGTATCGCAACCTTTGCTATCTTTAATAGTTAAATAGTGTATACCTGCTGGCACATTTAAAAAAGTGGAACTATTTTGCGCTACCCCTAAATTTAACTGATAAGTATTGGGTGTTACACCACCAGTTGTAGATAGCGATATAGAGGCATCATTGGCATTACAAGCCGTTACTGAAGTGTGTGTTTCGCTTACTGTAGTAAAACCTTTATTATTAGCTACAACTATAGTTGTGGCATGTGTATACGTGCAGCCTGAGGGCTGTTCGGTAATGGTAAGCGTATAATTTCCTGCCATTAAATTAGCAAATATGTTACTAGATTGTGCTGTACCTCCATTAAGTTTATACCTTATTGTTTGAGGTGGAGTAACTATTCCACCACGTACATTGTCTATTATTATTTCGCCGTTGGCATTACCACAATGTGCTGTGGCTACTGTTACTGTAGCCGAATCTATTTGGCCCACACACTGGGCCTCTGCATTTTTTGCATGCAAAAAAAACAATGTTCCAACTAAAAAAATAACTGTTTTAAACATAATTGAATAATTAATGATTTTATTAAAAAATAATTTAACAAACTATTTATTGATAAAAATACATAATTAAAACCTTAATTGTACAGTAATGTTGCCAATGTTATTTGGTTATTTATTTTAAACATTACTTTTTTGTAAAACATAAATAGTATTTTGGCAACACAAAGTTTTAAATTACTAATAGCATTATGATACAAGTAAATGAACCTCTATTAAACGGTAACGAAAAAAAATATTTAAACGAATGTATAGATACAGGTTGGATAAGCTCCGAAGGACCATTTGTAAAACAGTTTGAAGAACGTATGGCACTAAGCGCAGGGCGTAAGCATGGCATAGCGGTATGCAATGGCTCAGTAGCACTTGACTTAGCCGTGCAAGCTTTGGGCATAGGTGTGGGCGATGAAGTTATACTCCCCTCATTTACCATAATATCGTGCGCTGCCGCAATAGTACGTGCTGGCGCAATACCTGTATTTATTGATGCTGACGCAACTACTTGGAATATTGATACTAATCTTATTGAACAAGCATTAACGCCTCGTACCAAAGCAATAATGGTAGTGCATATATATGGCTTGCCCTGCGATATGGATAAGGTAAGTGCAATAGCTAAAAAACATAATTTATATATAATAGAAGATGCTGCAGAAATGCACGGACAAACTTACAACGGTAAGCCGTGTGGAGGATTTGGCGACGTGAGTACATTTAGTTTTTATCCTAACAAGCATGTAACTACTGGCGAAGGCGGAATGGTACTTTGCAACAACGATGCTATTGCTGATAAATGCCGTAGTATGCGTAACTTATGTTTTATACCCGAGCGTAGATTTAAACACGAAGAGTTGGGTTATAATTTTAGAATGACTAACTTACAAGCTGCCCTAGGAATGGCGCAAGCTGAGCGTTTGGACGAATTTATAGTTAAAAAACGTACAATAGGGAAGTTATATGATGAACTATTATCATCATTAAAAAACATAGTACAATTACCATTAACCACTACCCCTTATGCTGATAATATTTATTGGGTATATGCCATGGTAGTAAACGATAACATACCACTAAACGCGCAACAATGTATGGACGAATTGTTGAAATTAGGCATAGGTACTCGTCCGTTTTTTTATCCAATGCACCAACAACCTGTGTTTAAAAAAGCAAGCTGGTACACACCTCAACACTTAGCAGTAAGCGAGCGTATTGCCGAAAAAGGATTTTATATACCTAGCGGATTGGCAATAACTACAGCCCAACAAGAGCAAGTAGCCGAAGCTGTACACAAGTTATTTAGCACATATAAATAAATTAAGTTATTAAAAAAATTACCAACACTATATTGCTATCAATAGTAAATACAGTAATTTTGATGCAATATCAAACAAATGAAAAACCTATTATTAATTATAGCCTTATTATTTACTATACTTACTGCTAATGCAGATGCTAATGTAGAAAAATATACAACTTGGTTGGGTGTAAAACTTTATTTTACAAGTAACGGTTTGCGTTATACCATAAAAGATAATGACAAGCCGAGTATTCGTAAAACATTTACCGCTAACTATCCATTAGCTTTGGGTATGCAAGTAACGGTTGCTAATTTTAGTTTGGGTTATACATTTGGTGGTACACAACAATGGTTTAATAGCGCACA
>JACMRI010000008.1 GCA_014376525.1 Bacteroidia bacterium
AAATGGTATATACATTATAAAAACAAACACAGGGCAGGTCGGTAAGTTTGTAAAAGAGTAACTAATTTTTTAAAATAAGAACTAAGCGAAGCGTTCTCTTGGTTACAACAAAATAACAATTAACTCAACTAAAACCATGAAAACAATTATACTTACACTAAGCATTGCAATAGCAGTAATGAGTAATAGCAAGGGGCAAAATTCAACAATATACCGTAATGTATATGATTTTAATGTGGGCGATGTGTTTGAATACAAGAGAGAAGGCTATAGTTCATCTCCCAACTTAACTGATTTACAACATTTTGAAATAACAGGTAAAACACACACTAACGCCACTACTGTGCAATACACTCGTAATTATTACTTTGTACAAGATTATTTGTCTCCCACAGGTTCGTTTCCTCCTTATGAGGTAAAACGAAGCTATACAAGTGGTAGCGATGTTGTTACATATAGTTTTTTAAATGATACTGTGGCACTACCCTCTCGAAATACCTATTGCGATAGCGTTACTGCTTACGAGCATATAGAAAGTGTATATTATGATTCTGCATGGTGTGCTGGTTCATATAAACACCGTTTACAAGATTTACCTGCCAATTCACAAACTTGCCTAATTCCAATTGATGCAGGGCAAGTAACCAATATATTTGTAAACGAATTAGGATGTGTTCTTTTTGATGAATCGGGTTCTCAATCAGGTTATAATTATCATAGGTTCATCCATTTGTATCATTACATTATAAAAGATTCGTTAGGCAACCAACTAACGTGTGGGGCACAAGATTCTGCGTTTAATTATTTTGCAATAGGGTTAAATAACAAAAATGCACAACAAACAATATTAAAATTATATCCCAACCCCACTACCCATACACTAAACATATATACTCCACAAGCCGCGTACCTAATTATATACAATCTACTAGGTAGTATAATACAAACCATTTATACCACTAAAGAAACAACTACTATAAACACAAGCAACTTACCCAATGGCGTATATTTTATAAAAACCAACACGGGGCAAGTGGGTAAGTTTGTAAAAGAGTAGGCTTCAGTTTAACCAACACTTAACACCGCCTCTTTATTACTTACACGTAATACATACTCAGCACCCAACACCAACGGATAATTAGTAGCTTGATGTCCGCAAGGTGCGCCAAACGCCACGGGTATGTTCAAAGGCGTTAGCACGGCTGTAAGTATTTCTATGGCGTTTTGTCCAAACGGAATAGTGTTGTCTTTCATATCGCTCATACTGCCTATTAACACACCTTTTATGTTAGCTAATACATTACCTCGTGATAATTGCAAGAGCATTCTATCTATGTGGTACAAATATTCGTCGAGGTCTTCTATAAATAAAATTTTATTGTCGGTATTTAATTCACTTGGCGTACCTGCTAACGAATACAATATAGATAAATTACCACCCACCAACACTCCTCTGCATGTACCGTTTATACTGGCATGGTGGCTAAATGTATAGGGTTGCATATTTCCAAACAAGGCTTGTTGCAATAGTATAACATTGTGCCCGTACTCTGGCTTGGTAAAGTTTACGGGCATTTCTGCATGCAGCGTAGCCATATTTAAGTGCTGGTGTATGTGGTTATGAAACACCGTAACATCACTATAGCCTACTATCCATTTGGGTTGTTGTTGTAATAATTTCCAATCTATACCATCAACAATACGCACACAACCATAACCGCCACGCCCTGCTAGTATAGCCTTTACGCTTGGGTCGCTGAGTAGTTCGTTAAAGCCTTGTGTTCGCTCTGCATCAGTACCACCAAACTGATGGTATTGTGCATTAATGTTGCTACACAACTTTACTTTGCAGCCCCACTGCTCTATTATTTGTATAGTTGATGCTATAGTGTCTGCATCAATAAAACGTGCAGGGCAAGCAATGCCAATGGTATCGCCGTGTTGTATGTAAGGAGGTAATGTAGCCATAATGTTTTTTTAGTAAAATTATAAAAATTAAGCAGTGCTTTAAATGTATTATTCGGTCGTGTTATTTTATTTGTATTAATGATAGAGTTATAACTTTGTGCAAATATTTATACTCAAAACAATCTTAATATTCCACGCACGTGTTACAGCAAATAAAAGCCTACGGAGTACTTGTAAAATTTAAACTAAATATAACTGTTGTACTGTCGGCAGTGTTAAGCTATTTAACTTTAGCCACCACCATTGAACCACACAAAGTAGTGCTATTGGCATTGGGCGGATTTTTGGTAACAAGTGCTGCTAATGCCATAAACCAACTTATAGAGCAAGACTTAGACGCCTTAATGAACCGTACCAACCAACGGCCTTTGGTTACAGGCGCACTTACTGAGGTGCAAGCTGCTATAGTGGCAGGCATAAGTGCTGTGTTGGGTACAGTGCTATTGTTCTTTATTAATTTTGAATGCGGGTTTATGGGTGCGTTAGCCGTTTTTTTATACACTGTGGTATATACTCCGTTAAAACGTACCACACCATTTGCAGTATTTGTAGGTGCTTTCCCTGGTGCTTTACCTACATTACTCGGTGGAGTAGCTGCCGCAGGAACATTACAAACTATAGCACCTTGGATATTATTTAGCATACAATTTATATGGCAATTTCCACACTTTTGGGCCATAGCATGGAAAAGCAGCGACGACTACGAGCGTGCTGGTTTTTATTTATTGCCATCGGGAAAACGAGATAAATTTACAGCACGACAAATTTTAGTATATTCATTAGCCTTAATACCTATGGTAATGTTACCTTATGCGTTTAATATAAGTGGCATATATTCCGCAATATTTATGGTGTTAAGTAGTATAGCATTTGCATTTTTAGCCTATGATTTTTATGCTTCGCTTGATGATAAAAAAGCATCTGTACTTATGTTTAGTTCGTTTTTTTACTTACCATTAATACAAATAGCGATGTGGCTAGATAAAATATAACTCCTAAAAACATGCTATATACCAAAAGAGCGATGCTAAAATTTAGCATCGCTCTTTTTACTTATGTACTCTAATGCAATTTGTATGTTACTAACTATCCGTTTACTTTTTTGTAATCGGCCAGGAATGTTTCTAAACCGCTTGTAGTAAGTGGGTGGTTTAGTAATTGCATAATAGGCTGCAATGGACAAGTGGCAACGTCTGCACCAATTTTTGCACACTCTATTATGTGCATTGGGTGACGTATACTTGCTGCTAATATTTGTGTTTCGTAACCGTAGTTGTCGTATATAATGCGTATGTCTTCTATTAGTTTTAATCCATCAGTACTTACATCATCTAATCTGCCCAAAAATGGCGACACATACGTAGCACCTGCTTTTGCTGCTAATAATGCTTGACCAGCAGAAAACACTAGGGTGCAATTGGTACGTATTCCTTTATTCGAAAAATATTTAATGGCTTTAATCCCGTCTTTTATCATAGGAACTTTTACCACAATGTTTTTGTGTAAAGCGGCTAATGCCAAACCTTCTGTAATAATAGTATCATAATCTACAGCTATTACTTCGGCGCTTACATCACCATCAACTATGTTGCATATATCTACATAGTGTTGCTTTATTTGAGCGTCGCCCTTAATACCTTCTTTTGCCATAAGCGAAGGATTGGTGGTAACTCCGTCCAACACACCTAGGTCGTTGGCTTCTTTAATTTGCGCTAAGTTAGCAGTATCAATAAAAAATTTCATGGTTGTTGTTGTTTTTAGTGTGTGTTAAAATACTCTTGCAAATATGATAAAATTTAACGATACCGTATTTATCTTTTAACTAACATTTAACAACTAAAATAGCCAATTAGAAACACCCATAATTACGGTGTAAATAGTTATTTTTACAAACACATAAAATTATTATCCCACCATGGAAAATACACTTGCTTACGCACAACAACAAGACCACAACGATACGCTTAACGGTTTTAGAGCACAGTTTTATATGCCTATAATAAATGGTAAGCCCGCATTATATTTTACAGGAAACTCGTTGGGGCTACAACCACGCACTACGCAAGATGCTATTGTAAAGGAACTAGAAGACTGGGCAACGTTTGGTGTAGAAGGGCATTTTCATGCACGTAACCCTTGGTTAAGTTACCACGAGCAATTTGCGGCACCGCTAGCTGCACTTACAGGCGCTAAAGAAACGGAGGTAGTATGTATGAACCAACTTACTGTAAACTTACATTTGTTGTTGGTTAGTTTTTATCGGCCACAAGGCAAACGTTATAAAATATTGTGCGAAGCAAAAGCGTTTCCGAGCGACCAATACGTCCTTGAAACACAAGTAAAACACCACGGCTACGCATACAATGATGCGGTGATAGAGGTGCACCCACGTAAGGGAGAGTACTGCATACACCACCAAGATATAATAGATAAAATAAACGAACTTGGTAATGAACTTGCCTTGGTAATGATAGGTGGTGTTAATTATTTTACAGGACAAGTATTTAATATGCAGGGGATAACTCTTGCTGCGCATAGCGTTGGGGCATTAGCAGGTTTTGATTTAGCACACGCTATAGGTAATGTTAAATTAGAATTGCACAATTGGAACGTAGATTTTGCAACATGGTGTAGTTATAAATATTTGAATAGTGGCCCAGGTGGAGTAAGCGGTGTGTATATACATGAGCAACATGCTACTAACGCTGAAACTCCTCGTTTTGGGGGCTGGTGGGGACACGATAAAGAATCTCGCTTTAAAATGAATAAGGGGTTTGTACCAATACCTACCGCCGAAAGCTGGCAACTAAGCAATGCGCCTGTGTTGAGTATGGCTGCGCACAAGGCTTCGCTAGATGTGTTTATGATTGCCGGTATAGATAAAATATTTGCAAAGCGAGATAAACTTACTTCTTATTTGGAATTTGTAATAAAAGAGGTGGCAACTGCAACTGCACAACATTTAGAAATAATAACTCCTACAAACCCCGCCGAACGTGGCTCTCAGCTTAGTGTAATAGCACACGGGCAAGGCAAAAAACTACACGATGAACTTACCTTACTTGGTATAATAGCCGATTGGCGCGAACCTAATGTAATACGCCTTGCGCCAGTACCGTTGTACAATAGTTTTGAAGACTGTTATCGCTTTGGCGAAATACTTACTCACCTATTATTAAAAAATAAATAGTAATGAGATTTAGTATAACTATAATACACCGTGGCTAATTGTAGCTAACCAACAACAGCATTTTAATTAAATAATACTACATTTGATACACACGTTTAATAGTATTTTACAATATGCCCAACGCCTTATTTAACCGTATTACACAAAACAAACAGTACAACAGTGTAGCTTATTTTTTTCCTATTCAATTGCTGTTGGTACATCTCAAAAAAAACCAATCGTTGGTATTTTTTTGGTTGCTATTGTTTGGTTTAATTACACAAAGTATAGCACCTAAATACGGTACACCCTATTTATTTTTAACACCCGAATATTTGGGCAAAGTAAACTATGTGTCGTTTGGTATTATTGGATTTTCGTGCGGTGGATTTATATTAGCATACAACCTTGCAAGCTATATTCGCAATTCGTACCGCTTTCCATTTTTGGCTACATTAAGTAATCCGTTTGTTAAATATTACATTAATAATTCTATACTACCCATAGTTTTTTTGGTGGTGTACATGGGTTATGTAATTCATTTTCAGCGCACGTACGAGTTTAAATCCATAGCTGAGGTTACGGGTTGTGTAGCTGGCTTTTTGAGCGGTTTTATGTTATTTCAACTTATAGGATTAAGTTATTTTACCAAAACAAATAAAGACATTGTGCAACTATTTGGTATTGGTGGCGACGAAAAAGATACATCAAACAACAAAACTAAAACACCGTGGAAAAACAACTACGACAAAAAAGAAGATAGAGATTGGTATGTAGAAACTTATTTTAGTTCATTTACAAGTATTAGACGTGCACGTGCTTATGCCCATTACGACAAGCAAATGCTTAGAGCCGTGTATAGCCAAAACCATAGCAACTCTACCTTATTTCAGATAGTTGTGTTTATTAGTTTGGTAGGTTTAGGCCTATTGCGAGATTACCCTCTATTTAGCATTCCTGCGGGAGCAAGTACATTTTTGGCTATAACTATGGGTTTGATGATAAGTAATGCGGTATATCCGTTCTTACGTGGTTGGACTACCATTGTGGGTATTGTTACCGTGTTTGCACTCAACTATTTGTCTACTACACCTACCTTCCGTATTATTAATAAATTGGAAGGTGTTAATTATTCTCAACCAAATGTACCTTACAACAATACTATACTTAATGCCTTTGAAAACGATGATAGCGCCAACATTAATGATTATAATGAAGGGTTGGCTTACTTAAATAATTGGTATGCTAAAGTTGCTACGTCAACATCGCAAGAAAAACCAAAACTAATAATAATAAATACCACAGGTGGCGGCTTGCGCAGTACGGGCTGGTCTACACGCCTGCTCTCATACACTGACAGTACGTTAAACCACAAATTATTTAACAATGCAGTACTGCTTACTGGTGCTTCGGGAGGTGCTATTGGCTTGGCTTTTTGGCGACAATTTACCTACGAAAAAATGCACAACTCTACTAGCGATGTAAGTGTAAAAAACAGTAAAGAATTGTTTAACAACGTTACGGGCGATATCCTAAATAGTATTATGCTATCGGTAGCTACCAACGATTTGTTTTTTAGGCTAAAACACGTTACCCACAATGGCGAAACATATACCAAAGACCGTGGTTTTGCCTTGCAAGATGTTTTAAATAAAAACACTATTAATTGCCTTAACAAACCACTAAGCTATTATGCACCGTTAGAAAGTAAAGCAGCTATGCCCATGCTTATATTAGCACCTACTATAATGAATGACGGGCGAAGGCTGTTAATATCGCCACAACCGTTGGCATATCTTACTAAGCGCAAGAGTAACAATCACAAACAGTTTAATTTTTTAACCGAAGCGGTTGAGTACACTAAGCTATTTAAACAAAATAATCCAATGCAATTGCCATTAATAAGTGCATTGCGATTAAGCGCATCGTTCCCGCTAGTTAGCCCAACCGTTGCACTACCTACCAAGCCTTACATAGAGGTAATGGACGCTGGCGTACGCGATAATTTTGGAGTATTGAGTAGTATTCAGTTTTTACATACTTTTAAATCTTGGATAGCCCAAAATACAAGCGGTGTAGTGCTTGTGCAGGTACGCGACCGTGTAAAACAATTTGAAGTAAGTGCCGCAGCCCCTGCTGGCGTTGCCGAATCGTTTATTAGCCCGTTTGGGAACTACTACGGCAATATGTTTCATATACAAGATTATAGTTATGATGAACAACTAAAATACATACCCTCGTGGTTGGGCGCACCATTTGATGTGGTAGAGTTTAATTTGAAAAATAGCGAGAAACAAAACATATCGCTAAGCTGGCACTTAACCACCAAAGAAAA
>JACMRI010000071.1 GCA_014376525.1 Bacteroidia bacterium
AAGTGCCAATTTACACAGAAATAGTTGAGCCGTTTTTGCAATGCAAAAACGGCTCAACTATTTCTGTGTAATTAATGCTTACAAATGTATTACTTCGCCATAGGCAGCAGCAGCCGCTTCCATTATGGCTTCGCTCATTGTTGGGTGAGGGTGTACGGTTTTTACCAATTCCATACCTGTAGTTTCTAACTTGCGTATAGCTACTATTTCGGCTATCATTTCGGTAACATTAGCACCTATCATATGTGCGCCTAATACTTCACCGTACTTAGCATCAAATATCATTTTTACAAAACCATCTTTTGCATTGCTTGTGCTTGCTTTTCCGCTTGCTGAAAAAGGGAATTTACCTACTTTAATTTCGTAGCCTGCTTCTTTGGCCGCTTTTTCGGTCATGCCCACACTTGCCACTTCGGGCGAACAATAGGTGCAACCTGGTATGTTTTTATAATTTAAAGGCTCTGGGTGATGTCCCGCAATTTTTTCTACGCATATAATACCTTCGGCACTTGCAACGTGCGCCAATGATTGAGTTGCCAGTACATCGCCTATTGCATAATAACCTGGAATATTGGTTTGATAAAATTTATCTACCACTATTTTACCTTTATCAGTAACAATGCCTACTTCTTCTAATCCTATATTTTCTATATTAGCAATAACGCCTACTGCGCTTAATACTACTTCGGCTTCAATAATTTTTTCGCCGTTTTTAGTTTTTATTTTTACTTTGCACAATTCGCCAGTAGTATCCACACTTTCCACTGATGATTCAGTCATAATTTCAATTCCCGATTTTTTAAACGAACGCTCTAATTGCTTAGATACTTCTTCGTCTTCTAACGGAACTATTGCAGGCAAATATTCTACTACAGTAACTTTAGTTCCAATAGCGTTATATACGTAAGCAAACTCAATACCTATAGCGCCCGAACCTACTACTACTATAGATTTTGGTTGCTTAGCCAAAGTCATGGCTTCGCGGTAACCAATTATTTTTTTACCGTCTTGTGGTAAGTTTGGTAACGAACGGCTACGTCCACCAGTAGCTATCACTAGGCTAGTTGCGGTTACTTCTTTTTTGGTACCATCGGCAGCTGTAATTTCTACTTTTTTACCTGCTTTTATTTTACCAAAACCTTCTATGACCTCAATTTTGTTTTTCTTCATCAAAAACTGAATGCCTTTGCTCATACCATCTGCTATATCGCGACTACGCTTAACCATAGCGCCGAAATCCATACTTGATTCGCCTACATTAATACCATATTCTTTGGCGTGTTGTATGTATTCAAACACACTTGCACTTTTAATTAATGCTTTAGTAGGAATACAGCCCCAGTTAAGGCACACGCCACCAAGGTTTTCTTTTTCTATAATGGCTACTTTTAACCCTAATTGCGATGCTCTTATTGCAGCTACATATCCACCTGGACCGCTACCTAATACTATTAAATCGTAGTTCATTGTTGATTTTTAAATTGATGTAAATTTTAAATTTAATACATACAAAAGTATAATTTTATTGGGCATTCCAACCACCGTCCATAGGCATAGCTGTACCTGTTATTAACCGTGCATTGTTACTTGCTAAGTACACCGCCATTTGCCCTAAATCTTCTACGGTTACAAAATCTTTAATGGCGTGTTTTGCCAACATTATTTTTTCAATAACTTCTTTTTCGCTTATACCATGGGTTTTGGCTTGGTCGGCTATTTGTTTTTCTACTAATGGCGTTTTTACATAGCCAGGGCAAATAGCGTTGGCGGTAATGCCGTATGGCGCACCTTCCAAGCCTAATGTTTTGGTTAAACCAACTAAACCGTGCTTTGCAGCCACATAAGCACTTTTAAATTCGCTTGCTACTAAGCCATGTGCTGAGGCTATCATTATTATTCGTCCCCACTTATTGGCTTTCATGGTAGGCCACACTGCTTTACTTAGGTGAAATGCCGATGTCAAATTAATTCCTAATATAGCATTCCATTTTTCTTCGGGGAATTCGTCTATAGGCGCAACGTGCTGTATGCCTGCGTTACACACCAATATATCTATAGTACCAAACGTTTCTACCCCTTGTTTTACCATAGCTTGTAGCTCAGTAGGTTGTAACATATTAGCACCGTTAAATATTGTTTTAATATTATATTCTTTGGCAATGTTAGCGGCTATTTCGGCACCATTGGGCTCTAACCCATTAAATATAATGTTGTAGCCTGCCTTTGCAAATTCGGTGGCTATGCCTAAGCCTATACCGCTTGTACTTCCTGTAATGAGTGCTGTATGCATGTTTTTGTAAATAAATTATTTATACTTTAAAAAACACCAAAACAAATGGTATTCTTAAATATGCTTATTTCACAGTTTTTATAATCTATTATTTACCCAAGTATATTTTAACTTCCCTTAACTACTTAAAAGCAAGCTGATATAATAGTTTACATTAGTTTTAATACATTAAGTGTCCGCTAGCCTCTTTTTAATAAAGTTCATTTCATAAAAACCAAAAAAGGAAATATTGACTAAACCGTCAATATTTCCTTTTCTTTTACTTCCATTAGTTTATCTACTTTGGTAATGTGCGTGTCGGTTAGCTTTTGCACCTTGTCTTCTACCACTTTCCCTTCATCTTCAGGTAAACCATTTTTAACCAATTTCTTTACTTCTTCATTGCCTTCTTTGCGCGCGTTGCGTATCACTACTTTGGCTTGCTCGCCTTCGTTTTTCGCTTTTTTCACTAAATCTTTACGTCTATCCTCAGTAAGTGGTGGCACTATTATACGTATCATTATACCATCATTTTGTGGGTTAAAACCAAGGTTAGCAGCCTGTATAGCTTTTTCTATCACAACCAACAACGATTTTTCAAACGGTTGTATAGCCAATGCTCTAGGATCGGGGCTATTAATAGTAGCTACTTGGTTTAATGGAGTTTTAGTACCGTAATAATCTACATAAATACTGTCCAACATGGTAGGATTGGCACGTCCTGCACGTACTTTGGCTAATTCGCTTTCAAGGTGGGTTAAGGCGCTATTCATATCGTCCTCCACTGTAGTTAAAATTAATTGTATTTCGTCGTTCATTGTTGTTTTAAGTAGTTGTTTTGGTTATAAAATAAGTTGGAATTTTAGTTCATTGTTTTAAAAATCCATGCGCCTGCATTAGTTGCTGTTAGCTGGCTTTTTACTTGTTGCGCATCGTTTTTACTAGCGTATCCGCCGTAGGCAACGCGGGTTAAACCGTTTATGTTTCCGTCTATTATTTGTGCATTGGGGTAACCTTGTTGTTTTAGTTCGTTTACATAATTAGTAGCATTTTCTGCACTACTAAAGCAACCTGCTATTAAGTAATATTTGGCATAGCTTAATTGTTGCACAACCGTAGTAGCCACATTACTTACAGCAGTAGTATCTGCTTGTGCTTTTAGGGCAATAACTTGTGTAAGCGAATCTATAGCGCGCTTGCAAGTACTTATGCTTTGCTCGGCTTTGTTGATACGTTGCTCAAAATAGGTACGATCGTACAATGGAGTTGTAGGATTTTGTAATGTTGTGTTAGGATTAGTAAAGCCTGCAAAATTAGTATTTTGCAACTGATTAATATTGAGCGAAGCCCACACTAAACCTATTAATGCAGGAATAGTTACTGCAGCTACTGCCCAGCGTTTATAGTTTAATTTGCGCACAACAGCTTGGGTTTGTAAGGTTTCTGTTGATAATGTTGGGGTGGGTAATTGTACTATATTGGTTTCGGCTACTGGTGCGGCTTGCGCTAGTAGTTTATTAGCCGTAAACGATGGTAAACCATACGATGCTAATGAATATTCTTGTGTTTTGGATTGACGAAACAACAATGTATTTTCATCATTTACATACAACACGCCTAATTGCGGTAGCTCTGCACGTTTGGTTGTAGTTATTTGTGTGCCAATATGTTGTACGTAGGTTTCAATAGCATCAAGAGCTTCGGGCATAGTACAGTGGCTATTTTCAACAATATAATGTGCCAATAAACCATCGTTATGCACTAAGTTTTTGTTAAACAATATGTTTTTGTATGGAGGTTGCACCAAACCATTGGTAATATTAATGGTGGCACTATTGTACGAAGCCACAAACCCACCAAAAGCGGGCAACACTACGCAATCGTGCAATTGCAATAATTCGGTTATGTATTTGTTTATGTCTTTCATTGTATGAATTGCTACAAATATAATGGTTTTAAACAATTGCTTGTGCAAAAAATAGCTACTTACTAATAAAAGTTTGGCTTTTGCTATTTGTGTAGATAGCCTGTTTAAATTATAGAATTTTTATAGGCTAGTTTTTAAATAAAAAACGAGTTAAAAGCATGGTTGAAAAACCCCATAATAAAATAATTAAATGAAATTTTAACGAACTTTGAGCATTATAAAAAAAATAGTTTGATAATGGTGTAAAATGGAAATTATAAACGTATAAACCTTTTTAAGGATTATTTTTAAAACTAAAGCTTAACAATACATTATATGTAAGTGCCAAAAACAATACCGTAGCACACAGCAAATGTGCTGGTTGTGCCAATGCAGGCATAGCAAAATAAGCTAATACTATGCCTAAAGCTATTTCGGTGAGTACGCTACCCATTAATATTTTATAAGTAGTAACATAGTCTGTATTGTTCTTAATAATACTATACATATAAATTAATAACGCTAAAAATACCAATGATGATGAGCGATGTATATAAAACAGATAGTTCAATTTATCTATCCATAATTCTCGGTTTAGGAATTGTAGGGCAAATGATATTTCGTCTATTTGAGCACGTACCAATGTTCCCAACATTAATTGCAACACCAATACTAGCAATGCTACTATGCTTAATACTTTGTAACGTTTGCTAACTGAGTGATGTAGCGTAATGTTATTTAGTATAAAAATACTCGTTAATGATACGGCAGCTATAACCAAAGCGCCTATTAAGTGTATGGTTATTTTAATGGAGGCTAAATTGGCATCAACCACTAACTTGCCCAACCACGCCTGAAAGCCTGTTAAAACAACCAATAATAGCGAAAGTAACATTACACTACGGTGTGTTTTTATAAACTTAAAACTCCACCCTAACTGTATTAATACAAACACCCCTAATAACGCACCAAGCAGGCGATTAATGTATTCTACCCACGTATGGTATACGTTAAACGAAGTATCAACGTATTTAAACTGATATAGTTCCTTGTAATTAAATGGTAATTGACTTTCGGTAGTAGGCGGTATCCATCTACCAAAGCATTTTGGCCAATCGGGGCAACCCATTCCGCTTTGCGTCATACGCACTACACTGCCTGCAATTATTACCAATAGTATGGTGGCAAGCACTACGTAATTCCACTTTACAAAGGCTTTCATTATTTTACAGTATTACCACAGGCTTTGTAACTTACTCCGTTAGTTTTTACTATTACTGAAGCATTACCATTATCTCCAGAGGCAGACTGAATACATTTTTCTTTAGTTATAATTACCGAAAAATCTTGCTTTTTATCGTTAAAATTAAGTTTACCCAACAAGTTTATTTTGTTGCCACCTGTTTCCATTTTACGTGATAATGTTCCTTTCCATATTTCTTTCCCATAATTTAATTGAACCTCTACAGGATAATCTCCATTTGATGATTGTTTTAAATTAATATACCAACCTGGTTCAGAACCCGATGCGGTGTAAAAGTCAGTAATTTCAGTTGTTACCTCTTCTATTGCATCATTTACTGCAGATACAATTGTAGCCGAATCTACGCTATGTTTGCTACTTACGGTATCGGTAATTACTACAGTAGAATCTGCATTAGTTATAATGGTAGTTGCAGTGTTATTACATGCTGTAAAAGCACTTAGTGTTATTAGTACTGCGAGTAATTTCGTATTCATTATTGTGGTTTTAAATTATTAATTATATTTTTTTTAGTAAAGTTATTTGCAAATTAATTTATCCTATTATTTACGATTTGTTATTCAAAATATAAGTAAAATTATTGCACAAAGATACGAATCCTTACATATCATTGAAAAAGAGAGTGTTTTTTTTAATTTTGAATTGATGTAGCTTCAACTGGTGCAACTATTGTTTCTCCACTTTCGGCAAATAAATGTTTTTGATTAAGTATTAAAAAAGCACCACCTACACTTATAGAAGCATCAGCAATATTAAATATAAAACTGAAAAACGTAAGTTCTTGGCCAGCATACATAGGCGACCACGATGGGTAGTGTGCTTGTATAATAGGGAAATAAAGCATATCTACCACCTGCCCTTGCAAAAACCCTGCGTAGCCGCCCTCTTTGGGCATAAATGTAGCTACCTGCGAAAAACTTTCATTAAACCACAAGCCATAAAAAGCACAATCTATTACATTTCCTAACGCTCCCACCATTATAAGAGATACAGTGGCAACGGCTGTCCAGTGAGCATTTTTTATAATTAATTGGCGCAGCCACCATATAAAACCAATAATAGCCACGATACGAAATACACTTAAAAAATATTTACCCACTACTCCTCCTAACTCTATACCATAGGCCATACCGTTGTTCTCAGTAAAATGTAGCAATGCCCAATTGCCCAACATAGGTATTTGTTCGCCAATAATTAAGTGTGTTTTAATCCATATTTTTAGAGATTGATCAGCTATTAAAACCCCAAATATAATACACAATGCAAGTGCTAAAAGTCGTTTGTTCATTAAAGTTTACTTAATAAAAAAATCCCGAAAACAACGATTGCTTTCGGGACGTAAATATGATAAATTATTTAGTTAGTTGGTTCATTTAAATAAATAATTACAATTATTTATTT
Source organism: Bacteroidia bacterium (assembly GCA_014376525.1). Lineage (GTDB taxonomy): Bacteria > Bacteroidota > Bacteroidia > UBA4408 > UBA4408 > JACMRI01. Next base: position 6,841 of record JACMRI010000071.1, read on the forward strand.
GAATATTTTTGTAATCTACAATAAACTAAATAACTCATTATTGAATCTATCTTTCGCCATTAACAACAATTTTAGCTTCAACACTTAATGTAGCGTGAGGCACGCTGCGCAAACGTTCTTTACTTATTAATCTGCCCGTAACACGGCATATACCATAGGTTTTGTTTTGTACTCGTATTAATGCGTGCTCCAATGCTTCAATAAGTTTTTGCTGGCGATATGCAAATTGTGATGCTTCTTCACGGCTTAATACTTCGCTACCATCTTCCAACATTTTAAAAGTTGGTGAGGTATCATCTGTACCATGATCATCTTTGTGCGATAAGGTATCTTTTAATACTTCAAATTTTTTACGTGCATCATCTAGTTTTTTTTCTATCAATTCATAAAACTCTTTTAACTCTTCATCAGAATAGCGAGTGCGCATATCTGTACTTTTAACATCAATAACTTGTTGGGGTAATTCTATATGTTGCGGAGCAGCATAAACACTTTCGTCGTATATATTATTTTGACGTTTTAATGTTTTCATACCCTTATGCAACGATGGGAATTTATTTGCTTTTTCCTTTACAAATTTAATTTTTTCAGGCTTAAATCGTGCTGCTTCTATTTTTAATTCTTTTGCTGTTGGTTTTTTAACTTTTGGTATTTTTACCTTAGCAATTTTAACTTTATCAATCTTTATCTTAGCTATTTTAGTTTTTACTATTGTTTTAGTAATAGGTTTTGCAACCACTTTCTTAGCAACAGTTTTAATTGATTTTTTAGGTGCAACTTTCACTATTTTTTTAGCTATTGTCTTTTTTGCAACGGGTTGTTTAGGTGCAGGCTTAATTACTTTTTTAGCTACTGCTTTTTTTGGCGCAGTTTTAATTACTTTCTTAGGTACTGATTTCACTACCTTTTTCAGTAATGTTTTTTTAGGCGCAGTTTTAATCACTTTTTTAGATACTGCTTTTTTAGCCACAACCTTAGTTACTTTTTTAAGTGTAACTTTAACTATCTTTTTTGCAATTGCTTTTTTGGCTACTGCTTTTTTGTCGACTGCTTTTTTGGGAACGGTTTTAATTACTTTTTTCGAAGCAATTTTTTTCACTATCTTTTTAGTAATTACTTTTTTGGTTATTGCTTTTTTTGGCGCAGTCTTAATTACTTTCTTTGGTGCAGTTTTTACTACCTTTTTTGCAATTACTTTTTTGGCTACTGCTTTTTTAGGCGCAACTTTTTTAGCTACCGTTTTGGTTGCTGGTTTACTTGCGATAGTTTTTTTAACTATTTTCTTTGGAGCTACTTTCTTTGCCATTATTACTTTGTTTTTAAATTTTCTCTACTAACATTTTGGTTTTGATGATATCATCAATTTCAATTTCAACAAAATTCAATTCTTCATTTTCCACCTCTTCAATACAGTCTGCCGAAATTTCTGTACAAACATAGTCATAATTATTATGTATAGCCGACTTTAATGCTTGATTAGCTAATATTTTAACAATTATCTTTTCTGTTAATGCCAAATCCTATGTTTTTTCTTAATAATGAGACTACTATTGCACAACCAGTTTATAGCGTTTAGGTATGCCTAATATATTATCTACTTGTAACCAATATACACCTGCTGTGTAGGGTGCTGTAAGCACTATGCGCTGCGTATTATCCGTATTGGTATAAGTAGTTAATACTACACCATAGGTACTACACAAGGTAAGTTTTGTTACATTGTTTGCCTCTATTGCTAATTGTGCGCCAGCCGCTACAGGATTAGGTTTTATAGTAGTAATTGCTCTATATTAATTGTTATTTAAGGTATTCTTGATTGCGCTTCGCTAATAGTTTATTGTGTAATAGCCAGTATCATTTTGTAATATTATTTTATCATCAAAGCTAGTTAGTTCAATTTCTTTACCGTTTCTAAATACTTGGTAGCCAAACCCCCCTCCCCCTAAAGTGGCGGGCGTCCCCATTGTTTTTACACTTTTATTACAATGAAAAACACCTCGTATTATAGTATTGTTTTGTTTACCCATAAAACGAGGTTCTTTATATAAAGGAACACCTGCTCCATCTATTATTATACTATCTCTATCGTTTGAATAGTTTACATTATTAATTGTTACTACTACTGGGAAGTACCGTAATGCCATAAGGCAGTCGTAGCCACTGGCATCGGTAGGCTCACGCCTTAGGCCATTTCCCCAACCTGTATAATCTATGTCTATGCCTTTTTGGTCAGGCATAAATACATCTGTACGGTTTTTTTTTTTTAGGGTTAAGTTTAGGTTGTAATACCCTTGGGCATCAGTAAGCCTACACACTTGTTCGCCAGTGGGGTGCAGCTGGTTGCTAAACGCTTTAGTAGTGTATGCAAACGCACACACTTTTACGTTGGGTATGCCTACTATGCTTTGGTTATATGCCCAATCGGCTATTTCTATTACACGCCCTTCGCGGTGTACATAGCGAGTTTTATTACAAGCGGTAAATAGTAATGCGGTAAAAACGGTGGAGATTAAAATTAATGGTTTCATATTAAAGAGATATTAGTAGTTAGATTTTAGATACAAAGTTAATGTACTCATTTAAACAACTAGGTATGTAAAATTATTATCGTTAAAATCGCAGTAGCCTAAGCCACTTAGTATTATGGATTTGTCGTATAGCAAGTTATACGCAGGAGGTACTTTGTGCACTAAGCGAGTATAAATACTGTCGTACAACGCCTGCTGTGGGGCAAAGTTTTTGTACTGTGCCTGCGCTGTGGCACTTAATGTTAGTAGCAGGGCTACTAATGCGCTGTGTAAAAGTGTTTTCATGTTTTGGTTGAATTAATTTTTTTTAGTGTAACCAAGAGAACGCTTCGCTTAGTTGTTTTGATTTTAGTTATTGTTGTTAGTTGAGTTTAATAATTAATAGTGTAATAGCCTGTATCTCCTTGTAGTAGTATTTTTTCGTCAAAGTAAACATTAGCTACTTCTACTCCGTTTCTAAACGCTTGATAGCCAAACCCGCCCCCAACGGACGCAGGGTTTGTATATCTTTTAGTACCTTTATAAACACCTCGTATCATAGTATTATTTTGTTTTCCCATAAAGCGTAAATAGCTTTTTATAATCAAACTATCTCTATCATTCAAATAGTTTACGTTATTAAGCGTAAATACTACAGGATAAATACGTGAGGCTACTAAACATTGGTAGCCTAAATAGTTGGTAGGAGGGCTTGCCACTGTTGTTCCGTAACCACCAGGGTCTAACTCTATCCCCTCTTGCTTGGGTAAAAACAATGCGTAGCCATGTTTGCGCTTTACCTCAAGGTTAAGGCTGTAGTTGCCTCCACCATCGGTTAAGCCACACACTTGCCTACCTGTAGGATTTATTTTGTTGCTAAAGGTTGGGCTGGTAAACTCAAACAAGCACACTTTGGCATTGGGTATGCCTACGCCAGTTTTGTTAAATTCCCAATCGGCTATTTCTATTACTCTACCCTCACGGTGAATAACGTGGGTTTTGTTGCAAGCGGTAAATAGTAGTATTGCTAATACAGCTATGGAGAGTTGTTTTGTAATTAGGTTCATGGGATTAATATTTGTAATATTTTATTGTTGTAGCTGTATTACCTGTAATACAGCGCACGTTATACATTCCGCTTGAAACGTGGCTTAAATCTATAGCCGTAGTGGTAGCGTTGGTAATAGTAGTATATACTTGTTCCCCTAGTATATTGGTAATGTAGAGTTGCGTACCTATAGGCAACGCTATAATAAACGCCCCTGCGCTTGGGTTGGGGTATAGTGTAATATTGTTTATCTCCGTTTGTAGTATTTCTATACTTGTAGCACCTATTACGGCTATGCAGGCATTAGTATCTATACATGAGCCTTTGGTTACTATTACAGCATAGTTACCACTAGTAACAGGTATAAATATTATTCCAGTAGCACCAATTACAAGCGAATAGGCAGCGTTGCGTAATTAGCGTTTCCAAACAACGCTACATAATCCGCATTAGGACGGTTTATAATAAGGCTATTTATTACAAAATGGTTACCATTGTAAGTGCCTCTAAATAGGGTATCATACTTACCTATTGGTCTAAAGCCTAAGCCTGTGTTGTAAAATGCACCACCTGTAGCAAAGTCAGTAGTAGTAAAGTTTATGTTAGCTGTTTGCTTGTAATGATAAGTCCACTGGTTAGCATGTTCACTTAAATACTTAAGGTCGGTTTTGTTGGCTATTAAGTAGGGATTGGCAACTGTGCCTGCACCACCTGAGTACGTTTGTGCTTGCGCAACTAAGCTAGCTAAAGTTAGTACTATTATTGAGTGAGTTTTTTTGTACATCTTTATATTTATTTAATATCTAATAGGTCTTAAAAGAATTGAGTCTTTGAGTAGGTTTTACTATTCAATTTTCTCTACTAATAACTTGGTTTTGATGGTGTCATCAATTTCAATTTCAATAAAATTCAATCCTTCTTTTTCAACCTCTTCAATACGGACAGCCAAAATTTCTGCGCATATATAGTCATAATTATTATGTATAGCCGACTTCAATACTTGATTAGCTAATATTTTAACAATTACCCTGTCTGTTAATGCTAAATCCGATGTTTTTCTTATGTTTTGAATTCTATTTATCAACTCACGAGAAATACCTTCATCTAGCAATGCGGGTGTAAGTGTTACGTCTAACGCTACTGTTAAACTGCCTGAATTGGCTACTTTCCAGCCTTCTATATCTACTGGTATTATTTCTATATCTTCGGTTAGTAATGTAAACTCTTCGCCTCCTATTTCAAACGTAAATGCGCCATTTTGTTCAATAGTAGCAATAACTGTTTTACTGTTGGTTTCGCAATAGTCTTGTATGGCTTTCATGTGCTTGCCATATTTTTTGCCCAAACTTTTAAAGTTTAGTTTCATATTTTTTACTATTTGCACATCGGCTTCGCTTACAAACTCTAGTTGTTTTACGTTTACTTCGCTCAATATTAAATCGGCAACGGCTTTTATCTTGGTTTCAATATCCGCATTTAATACTGGTATTTGTATTTTTTGTAATGGCTGACGTACTTTTAAATTTTCCTTTTTGCGTATGGATAATACCATTGATGATATTTTTTGCGCATACTCCATACGTTCTTCTAAGCCTTTGTTTACAAGAGTTGCGTTGCTTGGGGTCCAGTCGGTTAAATGTATTGATGTATTATTCTCACTTAAATTTTGGTGTAACCAATCGCTAAAAAATGGTGCAATAGGACTCATTAATTGTGCTAGCGTACCTAAGCATTCGTACAAAGTTTCGTAGGCTGCTTTTTTATCATTATCCATTACTCCTTTCCAAAAACGACGACGACTTAAACGTACATACCAATTGCTCAAATGCTCGTCCACAAACTCCTCTACGGCACGTGCCGCACGGTGTGGCTCGTAAGCGTCTAGCGCCTCGGTAACATCGGCTACCAAACTATTTAACTTAGATATTATCCATTGGTCCAACTCGATGCGCTGTGCGTAAGGTTCTATGTTGTTTTTGTCAAATGTAAAGGCATCAATATTAGCATAAATAGCAAAGAAATTGTAGGTATTATAAATAGTACCAAACAACTTACGCTGCACTTCGGTTATACCGTCCACATCAAATTTAAGGTTATCCCACGGTGCTGCATTGGCTATCATATACCAACGTGTAGCATCAGCGCCATACTGTTGCAATGTGCCAAAAGGGTCAATACCATTGCCCAAACGCTTGCTCATTTTGTTGCCATTTTTATCCAACACCAAACCGTTGCTTACCACGTTTTTGTAAGCAATGCTATCAAACACCAACACAGCTATAGCGTGCAAAGTAAAAAACCAACCACGTGTTTGATCTACTCCTTCGGCAATAAAATCAGCAGGATAATATTTTTTCTCATCAATGAGTTCTTTGTTTTCGAAAGGATAATGCAACTGTGCGTAAGGCATTGCACCACTATCAAACCATACATCTATAAGATCGGACTCGCGGTGCATTTCTCCATATTCTTCGTCGTACAACACTATATTATCAATGTAGGGTTTGTGCAAATCAAAATTAGGATTGTCTGTATCGGCTGTATTTACTATACCCGCAGCGTTTGCTTTGGCTATTTCGGTTTTTAATTCTTGAATACTTCCTATGCAAATTGTTTTTTCGCCACCTGCAGTACGCCATATAGGCAATGGTATTCCCCAAAAGCGAGAGCGTGATAAATTCCAATCGTTTAGGTTTTCTAACCAGTTGCCAAAACGCCCAGTACCAGTGTGTTCGGGTTTCCAGTTAATGGTTTTGTTTAGTGCTATTAATCGGTCTTTGGCAGCAGTAGTTTTTATAAACCAACTATCCAACGGATAGTACAATATAGGTTTATCAGTTCGCCAACAGTGTGGGTAGCTGTGTTCGTATTTTTCTTTTTTAAATAATAAACCTTCGTGTTGTAGTTTTAAACAAATGATTTCATCGGCACTCAAATAATTTTTAAGTTCCTTTATAATGTGCGACATTGCTGGTTGTTGCAGGGCAAGTTCGGTAGCTTTTTCGGCATCGGTTAAGTAGGCTTCTTTTACATAACGCCCTCGCAATGGATACACCGCATCATTTACCTCATCGGTAAATTTACCACGTTTGTCCACCAACGTTAGCGAACCTATACCATTTTGTTTGGCTACTCTAAAGTCATCAGCACCAAAGCTAGGCGCAATGTGCACTATACCTGTACCGTCATCGGTTGTTACAAAATCGCCTATTATTACACGAAACCCATCTCCATCAGTTGGTTGTGCGTAAGGTAATAGTTGGTGGTACTGTATGCCCTCTAAGTCGCTCCCTTTAAGGGTTGAAAGCACTTGGTAAGGTATGGCTTTGTCGCCTTGAGTATAATCTGCAAATGATAAATTTGCATTAGCAGAAGAAAAATATTTTCCTAATAAATTTTCGGCAACTATAACCTGCACTACTTCAAACGTATAAGGGCTTATGGTTTTAACCACGCAATAATTTATGTTTTTACCTACGGCTAGTGCGGTATTGCTGGGTAATGTCCATGGGGTGGTTGTCCATGCTAAGAAATAAAGTGGAGCAATATCAGTGCTTAATTTTGCAGTAAACTCGGCACTTACTTTAAACATAGCCACAGCACTCGTATCTTTTACATTGCGGTAGCACCCAGGTTGATTAATTTCGTGAGAACTTAAACCCGTGCCTGCCGCAGGGCTATAGGGCTGTATGGTGTAGCCTTTGTATATTAAATTTTTTTTGTATAGGTTTTGTAATAGCCACCATACGCTTTCTATGTAGTTGTTGTCGTAAGTAACGTAAGGAGTTTTCATGTCTACCCAATAGCCCATTTTTTGGGTAAGGTCGTTCCATATATCGGTATATTTCATAACCTCAGTACGGCAAGCGATATTATAGTCTTCTACCGAAATATATTTAGGAGAATTTTTATTGCCAATATCTTCTTTGGTAATACCCAATGCTTTCTCCACACTTAATTCTACTGGCAAACCGTGCGTATCCCAACCTGCTTTACGTTCTACTTTAAAACCTTGCAAGGTTTTATATCTACAAAAAATATCTTTTATTGTACGCCCCATAACGTGGTGTATGCCAGGCAAACCATTGGCACTTGGTGGGCCTTCGTAAAACACAAATGGCTTAGCTCCATTGCGGTTAGTTACCGATTTTTCAAACGTATTATTGGCTGCCCATTTGGCTAATAACTCCTCGGTTATATTGGGCAGGTTAAGGGCTTTGTATTCTTTGTAAACGCTCATAATTGCATAATTTATATTTTTGCAAAAGTAGTGCTATTTTTTGAATTGCCATTTACTAAAAAACCGCCCAAATTTGGACGGTTTAATTGATTTAGGAATACTTTTAAGAGAATTATTTATCCAACTTCCATGTTTGCTCTGTGTCCCAGTTGCCACGTAAGGTGAGCTTTCCACTGTATTGTATAATAGTTTCAGGTTGTTTTTTTTGCAAATAATTACCTGTAGTCCATCTGCCATCAGCGTTAGTATCATAGGTAAGTTGTAGTGTATAATCTCCTGCAGGCAAGTTTGCGAAGGGTACTACATATTCTCCTTTACTCATATTCTTAGTGTTAAGTAGCTTACGTTCAATAGTTTTGCCCTCTTTATTATTTAAAGCTAATATGTAGTGTGTAGCAACGTTTTTGGGTACTATTGTTAATTTAAAATTACCATAATTTTCAGCTGTATTTATTTTAAAAACATAGTTTAGTGTATCGTTGGTATTGCCTATACAATCGGTAATGGCATTGGGTAATATATGCAAGTGCATCGTTTTATTACTTGGCAATTCATTATTATAAATTAACGTAAAATTGTTGGCTTTAGTAATTGCTAATTTTACGTACAGTGTATCTTTTTTAAGTGTATCATTTATATAATACAAACTTATTTTGGTACTATCCCACTGTTTTATAGGATTATTGGTATTAAAAACTAGTTTTTTGCCATAGTCTAATGTTCCATTACTAAATGATGGTGTAAGTATTAATCCACTTTGACCCCTCCCTTTTGCAATTTGTTTTTTAGCAGTATTTGGTATTTTATATATTATTTGTAAGGTGTCGGTCTTGGTATCGGTAGTTATTAATAGTTGCGTTGTATCATTAGTTATGCTTGCGTGCCAAAGTTCTAAGCTGTCGTTAGTAGGGTTGTTGCGCATGTAAGTATAAACCTGCTTGCCATCTGCACGAGATATATTAATGTTTTTACTTGCTCTATTCATTATTAGTTTTATGGTGCCAGCTTCGCTATTGTTGCGCTTTACGTATTGTTTTTCGTTGCCCTCATTAAATAATAGCACGTTAAGCATAGTATCTTTCTGTATATCAATTAACAGATTATTAAACCCAATATTTTCTGTAGTTTGGTTATACATTAAATCGTTGTTTGCATCTTTTAATGCAAACAAACTGTACGTACCTTGTTTTACATTACTGATGGTGTATTGTCCATTTTCGTTGGTTTTAGCAAAATAATTAGGCTTACGTTTCATGGGTGCGCTGTCAGTAGCATTTGCGTAAAGCATAACTAATACGCCTTTTTCAGCAATTTGTGTAAAGGCATTATAAACTACGCCTGTTAGTTTTAGCGAGTCTAAAAATGCACCTGTGGCAAACGTATATTTAAAATCTTCAAACTTGTTATTCTCTGTAATATCACTTATACTATTACCAAAATTAAACGTATAAGTGGTATTAGATGCTAGGGTATCTTTTATTTTTATGACTAATGTTTTGTTTTTAAGCACTAACTCGGGCGTACTATTTAATGGGGGAGATATAATTAGCTGCGCACTAGCATCATTGATATTAATGTACTCGTTAAATGTTAATTTAAATTTATTAACACTAACATTAGTAGCGTTTTGGGGCGGATTAGCAAATTTTATAGCAGGTGCTTTACTATCTACATTGCCGCCGTTGGGAGTTACTATTTGCGCACAACTTTGTATAAACTGTAACAGCAGTGCTAATTGATAAATACGTTTAAATTTCATAATTAATTATAATGATGCAAATATGATTAATTATAATTAATATAATTAGGTAAATTACTTTAGCTGTTAATTTTGGTTATGTTTTGGATATAATATTGAAAAATACACTATTAAACTATTAAAATATAAAGTGCACTGTTAATAATTACTGCACCTTATTGTTAGTTTTATTACGGAGTTTGTACTACTTTCGATTTTCAAAAATATACAGAAAACAGATACTAATACATGGCATTAATAAAATCAATTTCGGGCATACGTGGCACAATAGGTGGTAAAGCGGGTAATAACCTCACTCCTATAGATGTAGTAAAATTTAGCGCAGCTTATGGTACTTGGCTACAACAACAACTTAACACCAAAAAACTTACGGTAGTAGTGGGACGCGATGCCCGAATATCAGGCAATATGGTTAATAGTTTAGTAATAGCTACGCTTAATGGTTTGGGGATAAATGTTATTGACGGTGGATTATCTACCACTCCAACTATAGAAATGGCTGTAGTTAGCGAACAAGCACACGGCGGTATTATTATTACAGCAAGCCATAATCCTAAAGAATGGAACGCCCTAAAATTATTAAACCACAAAGGCGAATTTATATCAGCAACTGATGGAGAAACTATATTAGCAATAGCACAAAACGAAGCCTATAACTTTACTGATGTAAATACTATTGGTAGTACCACTATCAACAATACATTAATTCAAAAACACATTGATGCTATACTTGCATTACCATTAGTAAACGTAGCCGCAATAAAAAAAGCTAACTTTAGAGTAGCTATAGATTGTGTAAACTCTACTGGCGGAATAGTATTACCCACATTATTAAAACAATTGGGAGTTGATGTTATACACGAATTGTATTGCGAACCAAACGGAGAATTTCCGCACAACCCAGAGCCTTTGTCCGAAAACTTACGTGATATTGCAAAGCTGGTAGTAAAACAAAATGCAAGTCTTGGTATAGCGGTAGACCCCGATGTGGATAGACTTGCGCTAGTGTGCGAAGACGGCGAAATGTTTGGCGAAGAATACACACTTGTTGCCGTGGCAGATTATGTATTAAAACATACCAAAGGCAATACGGTGTCTAACTTATCAAGCACTAGAGCCTTGCGCGATGTAACCGAAAAACGTAAAGGTATATACACCGCAGCTGCAGTAGGCGAAGTAAATGTAGTGCAGCAAATGAAAGATACCAATGCCATAATAGGCGGCGAGGGCAACGGTGGCGTTATATACCCCGAGTTGCACTATGGTCGCGATGCTATGGTGGGTATAGCCCTGTTTTTATCGCACTTGGCTGAGTATGGCAAAAGCATTTCTATGTTGCGAGCTTCCTACCCTAACTACCATATTTCTAAAAATAAAATAGAACTAAATGATGATATAGATTTGGATAAATTGATGGCGGATATTCAAACCAAGTACAAAAAACAGCCTATAAACACTATTGACGGACTTAAAATAGAATTTGATAAAGAGTGGGTACACCTTCGCCGTAGCAATACAGAGCCTATAATACGCATATACTCCGAAAGTACTGCCGAAGCAACCGCTAATAATTTAGCTAAAAAAATAATGGCAGACCTAAGTGCATTAATCAAAGAACAAACATTAAAAACAGCATAATACCCAACTACCGCCATTACTATGAACAAAATATATTTTGATAATGCCGCCACTACTCCTATAGATACAGCCGTTTTACAAGCAATGATTCCGTACATGGAAAATCATTATGGGAACCCTTCTAGCATACATTCGTTTGGACGCACCACGCGTTCGGCTATTGAAGAGGCTCGCAAGAGTATAGCTACGTGTTTGAATGTGAGCCCTGGCGAAATATTTTTTACCAGCGGTGGTACCGAGGCCGATAATATGGCAATACGATGTAGTGTGCACGATTTTAAAATTAAACACGCCATTACCTCTCGCATTGAGCACCATGCAGTGTTGCATACATTAGAAGAACTAGACAAACGAGGTAATATACAATTACACTTTGTAAAAATAGATGAGCAAGGAAACGTAGATTTAACGCACCTAGAGGAACTATTAAAATTTACCAACGAACGTACATTAGTATCATTAATGCACGCCAATAACGAAATAGGAACACTACTTCCGCTAAAGCAAGTAGGCGATATTTGTGCTAAATACAATGCCCTGTTCCATAGTGATACGGTGCAAACTATGGCACACTATGCGTTTGATTTGCAAGCAATAAACGTACATTTTGTAGTAGGTGCTGCGCATAAGTTTCATGGTCCTAAAGGAGTAGGATTTATTTATATAAAAAATGATGCACGTATAACGCCATACATTACTGGTGGTTCGCAAGAGCGCAACATGCGTGGCGGCACCGAAAACTTGTACGGAATAGTAGGTATAGCCAAAGCACTGTCAATTGCAAACGCACATTTAACTGAGCATCAACAACATATACAAGCGTTAAAACAACATTTTATAAAAGAGCTACAGAGCAACTTTACCGATGTACAGTTTAACGGCAACACCAACCCACACCAAAGTTTATATACAGTACTTAACGTATCGTTTGCGCCCAACCCCAATGGCGAAATGCTACTTTTTAGCCTTGATATTGCTGGTATAGCGGCCTCTGGCGGAAGTGCCTGCACTAGCGGTAGCAATCAAGGTTCGCACGTGTTGCGTGGTATTGGTGCTGCGGCCGATAGACCATCTGTACGTTTTTCGTTTTCAAAAATGAACACTATAGAAGAGGTAGATTATACTATTGCAAAGTTGAAGGAGGTGTTGGGGTAAATATTTTTAACATCGCCATTAAACTTTCAATAATTGGTTTGCTGTTAAACAATTTACAATAATATTAATCAAGAAAAGATTGTATTGAAAAAGTTTACTCTTTAAGTTTTTATAACTTCTTAACAACTTAATTAGATACAATTGTTGTTACATCATATTTAAATAGTGATGACTATATTATTACAGAATATATACTTACCAAAAATACTTCAAACGATTTGTTTTATTAATTGTACGTAAATTTTGAAAATCATTTTTTTGTATAAGTATTTCTAACACAAAATATTAATTACTTACTGATTTTGAAACTTAAAAAATGTAACAAATACTTTCTATTTCCAACAAAAGTTAATT
>JACMRI010000072.1 GCA_014376525.1 Bacteroidia bacterium
AAATATAAATTTAAAATAAATTCTACCAAAAAAAAACCTCTTTACAAAAAATTGTAAAGAGGTTTTTAGTTTGAAGCGGAGAAGGAGGGATTCGAACCCCCGGTACCTTACAGTACAACGGTTTTCAAGACCGCCGCGTTCGACCACTCTGCCACTTCTCCGTTATTGCGTGTGCAAATGTATGTTTTTTTTTAATGTTAGCAAATAAAATGTGTACTAATATTTGCTATTAAAATACTACTTGTTTTCCGCTAATCGTATAAGCGCAAACACAGCATAATTAAGCATATCCAAGTAGTTGGCGTCTATACCTTCAGATATTAATGTAGTGCCGTTGTTATCTTCTATTTGTTTGGTTCTTAATATTTTCATAAGTATAAGGTCGGTAATGCTACTTAAACGCATATCTCGCCAGGCTTCGCCATAATCGTGATTTTTGTTATTCATTAACTCTTGTGCAACTGTGGCGTAGTGTGTGTATAGTTCTTCGCCTTCTTCTGTACTTAGTTCTAGTTGTTCGTTGCTGCCTAGTTGCAGTTGTATTAAACCAATTATTGCATAATTAATTATGGCTATGTATTCGCCCTTAATGTCTTCTTGTATGCGCATTTCGCCTTTTTGCTCAATACTGCGAATGCGGTTAGCCTTTATGTATATTTGGTCGGTTACGCTAGTGGTGCGCATTATACGCCATGCACTACCGTAGTCGTGCATTTTTTTTACAAAAATAGCTTTGCAATCGTGTAATATTTTGGTGTATTGGTCGTTGGTGGTTATGCTCATTATAGTTATTGTATTAAGTAAGCATTCCGCCGCATACATTAAGCACTTGCCCCGTTACGTATGCGCTCATGTTACTACCAAGGAACACACATACATTCGCTACGTCTTCGGTAGTACCACCACGCTTAAGCGGAATACTATTTCTCCAACTTTGTACTGTTTTTTCGTCCAATGCGCTTGTCATTTCAGTTTCAATAAAACCTGGTGCTATGGCGTTGCTACGTATGTTGCGTGAGCCTAACTCCAACGCTACCGATTTAGTAAAACCTATTATGCCCGCTTTACTTGCGCTGTAGTTAGTTTGTCCTGCATTGCCCTTAATACCTACTACACTGCTTATATTTATAATACTACCGCTACGTTGCTTTAGCATTGGTTTTTGTGCAGCTTTTACTATATTGAATACCGATTTTAGGTTCACACGAATTACATCGTCCCACTGCTCTTCGCTCATGCGCATAAGCAAGTTGTCTTTGGTTATGCCTGCGTTGTTAACTACTATATCTAGTGTGCCAAAGGTGGCTACTATGTCGGCTATTAGTTCGTCTGCAACTTTAAAATCGCTGGCGTCTGATAAGTATCCTTTGGCTTTAATACCAAACGCTTCCAATTCTTTTACCATTTCTTCTCCTTGCTCCACCGACGATATGTAAGTAAACGCCACATTAGCACCTTCTTGTGCATATTTCATAGCTATACCTCGGCCTATACCCCTACTTGCACCTGTTATTAATGCTGTTTTTCCTTGTAATAATTTCATTGTGAGTGTATTAAATTTTCTTTGCAAAATAACTAAATTATAAACATCTACACCATTATTTTAGTTGAGTTTTTTATGTAGTATTTAATAGTATTTTTGAAAAAAATGTTCATCATTTCTTTCAAATTATTTCTATGAATTTTCAAAAGTACATACATCATTTTATTGTATTGTTTTTTATAACAATTATAATCGTTAATCATCTATGTTGCTACATGGGGCACTATGGTTACGATGATATAACATACGCACGCATTGCAACACATTTGGCACAAGGGCAAATAGATTGGCACGACCATTTTTTTTATAGAATAATTCCTATTTTATTTACAGCACTGTCCTATACTATTTTTGGTATTAACGATTTTGCAAGTTCTTTACCAGCCATTATAATTAATAGTATTGGAGTGGTAGTACTGTACCAAATAGTACGCAAAAAAGGTGCATTTATTTCGGTACTTGCGCTTAGTATATACGTGCTAGATTGTTGGACATTATTTTATACTGATAAGCTAATGGCAGACTCCTACTTAACTACAGGAGTAATAATTACGCTATATGCGCTTTACAAGCATAAGTTTGATGATGGCGAAAACAAACCCTTACGCTATGCCTTATGGTTTGCAGGAGGGCTAGTGTTTAGTTTTATGTGCAAAGAAGATATTATTTTACTAACTATACCCTATGCGTATTTATTAGTTGTTGATGTTGTAAAAAAACGCAACTTATTATTTTGGAAATATGTAGCAATTAGTATTGCAATATTTTTGTTTGTGTACTTATTTGGTTGTTATTTGTTATTTAGTGATGCGCTAATTAGAATACATGAAATATATAAAAACGATTATATAAACGCATGCAGTTATAGCCTGCAACCGCTTAAATACTTAGTAGCACGTTTAAGTACAGAGTTTGTAAAAATGCTATATGCAAGTACACTTATATTTAGTTTTGTAATTATAACAGGGCAATTGTTATTTCGAAAAAAACGTATAAAAGAAGTGTTTCAGTGTAATTCGTTTGATGATTTTTTTGTTGCATTTTTTATAATAGCGGTACTTTCGTGCAACTTTATGTCGGTTTCGGTAAAGGCATACAACCCTATGTGCATAGATATTAGGCACTACTTGTTTTTAGTACCTATTGGTGCAGTTGCATTAGCGGTTTTTATAAGTACACATCTAACGCAATTATCTAACAAAATAATACTTACTGTAGCCTGCATATTTATTGCAATAGGCACGTATTGTTTTGATGTGAGCATGTATTCTACCGCTGTACGCTCAACGGCTATTTTGTTTATTGCTTACGCATTTATTCCAGTATTTAAGACATATACAAAGGTTATTTTTGTTGTTTTATTCATCATTATACAATGTATATATATACTCACTAATTATAATTATGCTACGAAAATTAACTATCCTAAACAACGAGATGTAATTACTAATTTTATTAAAACACACACTAATAGCAATATTGTAACTGATGAAGTACTCTGCAATTTCAATAATTATTTTGCTGGTTTTGGTACGTATAGCAAGTGTAAAAATCTAACTTTTTATTCGGCCAATTTAATTGATACTATTCAAACATCAACTCAAAATTTCTTAATAATAAACCAACACACATTATCGTTGAGTAGTAACGAAGTAAAATCTTTTCCGCCTTACATAAAAGATTTAGATACCAATGTGGTGCAATTATTAGAAAGTTACAACGATATTAATTTAAAAATATTTCAATTTAAAAAAAATGCTTTCGTACTAAAAAAACTAATGAGTGATACCTGTACATTTGACGTGAAACCATCTAAAAAATGGATTTTAGACGATACAAAAATTACTAAGGAGTTTAAATTTAGAGGGAAAAATGGACTTAAAGTAGATGAATATTCGGCAACATTTATATTAAACTTAGATAGTGCTATACTACAAAAACCTTTTAATAAATTAGTACTAAATATAGAGAGCAAATGCCTAACACAAACTGAAAGTAATGCAAACATTGTAATGTCAATAGAGGATAAAAATGGAAGTTATATTTATTCATCGCAACTTATACGCCGCTACTTAGAAGCCCAAGGCAATTGGCACGCACCGTTTTTAAATGAAATTGTACCGTTTAAGGATGTAAAGCCAAATTCTATTTTAAAAATTTATATTTTCAATCCTGATAAAACGTGGCTAATAATTGATGATTTTAAAGTTAATTTAGCACTCAAATATTAATATGAACACAACCATAGTAGTAGGCGGAGGCATAGCAGGTTGCACCATTACGTATACCTTGTTGCAACGTGGGCACACCGTTGTACATATTAACAACAATACCTTACCCTCGGCAAGTGCTGTGGCGGCTGGGTTGTACAACCCTATAGTATTTAAGAGGCTTGTACCCACTTGGTTGGCTACTGACGTTGTACCTTATTGCAAACAGTTTTACAAACACATAGAGCAACTTACGCATACACAGTTTCATTATGATATAGCTATACTTAAATTATTAACCGAACAACAAGAGGTGGACTTGTGGCACAAAAAACAACAAGACCCCGAAACCTCACGCTGGTTGGGCAATGTAGCCACAGGCAATATAGATGGAATACATAACAAACATGCAGGCAAGGGCACAGTAAACGAAAGTGGTTGGGTAAACGTACCTATGCTATTGCAAGCCTACACAGCTTATTTTTCAACGCAACATAACTATACCGCTATTAACGAACAATTTGATTATAACCAATTAACTATAACGCCCCAAACCATTACTTACAAAGGCTTACAGGCACAACGTATTGTATTTGCAGAGGGAGTATATGTAAGTAATAATCCGTTTTTTAAACATATAATTATGAAACCTACCAAAGGCGATGTGTTTAAAATAGAAGCCGACTTATGCCAAGATTATGTATTAAACAAAGGGTGTTTTGTGATACCCTATGCGCCTCAAAAATTTATTGTAGGTTCTACTTACAATTGGCAGGACACCTCGTGGGATGCCTCTCTTGAGGGTAAAGCAGAGTTACTTACTAAAGTAAACGACCTTATAACTACGCCTATTATTATTACCGAACATACTGCTGGTGTGCGCCCTACCACCCACGACCGCCGCCCAACATTAGGCACGCATCATACGCATAAAAACATGTTTGTATTTAATGGTTTAGGTACTAAGGGTGTATTATTAGCTCCTTATTTGGCTAATCATTTAGCGCAATATATGCACAACGAAATAGAACTAATGCACGAAGTAAATGTAAGTAGGTATAAAGCATTGTAATAATTACATAGCATTTAACCTATCGCCCAAATACTTGCCCATACTAAAACATGCCTGCAATAAATATCCGCCAGTGGGTGCGTCCCAATTTAGCATTTCGCCTATGGCATAGTGGTTGGGCATTTTTTTCAGCATAAGGTGTTCGTCTATTTCATGTAGTGCAATACCCCCAACGGTAGATATAGCTTGGTCTATAGGAGCAACCCCTGTTAGGTGCAGCGGATACTTTTTTATAAACGTACATAGTTGTTGTGGATTATTGTACTCTTCTTTAGTAGTGCTGTGTTTAAGTAATGCTATGTGTGTAGTGTTTAGTTTTATCTTTTTTTGCAACACATCTTTTATTGATAAATTGCCTCTATTGTGCAATAGTTCTACTATGTTTTTTGTACTTAATTCAGGTTTGAAATCAATATACACAATTGCAACTTGTGTAGCTAATAATTGCGGGCGTATAGCAGCGCTCAAGGCATATATACCGCTACCTTCAATACCAAAAGTAGTGAGTACTACTTCACCTTTTTTGTGCAGAATACCACAACTAAGTGTTACGTTTTTTAGTGCTTCGCCCTCTATGATTTTTATTAATGCAGTGTCCCAATTTATTTTATACGCACAGTTGGACGGATAAAAATTTTCAGTATCAATGCCTTTGTTCTTAATTATATTTAGCCAAGCCCCATCGCTACCTGTAACCTTCCAACTTGCGCCACCTATAGCAAACACAACAATATCAGCCGTTACAGCTACCTCATTGTGATGGTGTGTAAATGTTAATTCGTTAGTAGTAAAGCTATTAAATGTATAATTATAATGTAGGTTTACGTGGTTATTGGCTAAACAATTTTCAATAGCTCTTAATACCTGTATAGGCTTTATGCCCTTGGTTGGAAACACACGCTTACTTGTGCCTACGTAAGTGTTAATGCCTATTGCGCTTAACCAAGTTCTAAAATCCATTGCCGAAAAATGCGCTATAAACGGTGCTAAAAAAGTTGTTGGCGAATATCTAGTTGCAAAATCAACTTCGTTTTCGCTATGCGTTAAGTTAAAACCACCTTTGCCTGCAACCAAAAATTTACGCCCTAAGGCAGCGTTTTTTTCATACAGATTAATGATGTATTTATCACTATTTAAAGTGCTTGCTAGCATTAGTGCTGATGCACCTCCACCTATTATCGCTATTGTTTTTTTAGTCATAATTTATACTGCAAACATACACGCATTTTTTGTAAACAAATGAATACTAAGTTTACGTATTAATTATTATTTTTAAAGTGTTTAATACTAACCGCTAAAAAAACTTAACAAATGAAACTCATCGCTATTATTCAATGTGTACTTTTACTATCGCAATGTAACACTTCAAACTCAACTCCAATGAACTCAACCAACGAAACACAACCCAGCACAACACCCCCATCAACAAACGACACTTTACAAGTAGCCACTTTTGCAGCAGGCTGTTTTTGGTGTGTAGAAGCACAAATAGAACAACTACAAGGCGTATCCAAAGTAGAGTCGGGCTACATGGGTGGCACAGTTAAAAACCCAAGCTACAAAGATGTATGCACAGGTTTAACAGGCCATGCCGAAGTAGTGCGTGTAAGCTACAATCCGCAACTAATATCGTACACTGGTTTGTTGCAAGCATTTTTTGGTTCGCACGACCCTACTACACTTAACCGCCAAGGGGGCGATGTAGGCACACAATATCGTTCATCGATATTTTATAGCAATGCCGAACAAAAAGAAACTGCACAAAAAATTATAACTGCGCTTAACAATGAGCATGCTTACGAAAAACCCATAGTTACTCTACTTGAGCCATTGGCTACGTTTTACCCCGCCGAAGATTATCATCAAAATTATTTTAGTTTAAACGGCGAACAACCTTACTGCCAGTTTGTAATAGCACCCAAAATGGAAAAATTTAAAAAGGTATTTAAAGAGCAGTTGAAAAAATAGTTTTTTTTACACAATAAATTATACAACTAATGATACGGACAATTATAACCCCAAACACACAAACTGTTTTTTTTGATGTACCCAAAGAATATGTAGGTAAAGAATTAGAAATAATTGCGTTTACTAAAAACGATTATTTGAATACTACAACACACCAAAAACAGGTTTCTTTTTCCGCATTATCAATAGATACCAAGGGTTTTAAATTTGATAGAGATGAGGCTAATGATCGATAGAATATTTTGACATGATTACTATCATAAATCCTTTAGTTAATGAGTTATAATTTACTTAAACATAAAATCATATACTTTTTACTATTGTTTTTGATTTCATGCACAGAGGATAAGAGAATTGTTTATTATTCGAAAAACAAACTAACACATGTTAGCCTTAGTTACATTGACGGTTTTGCATGTTTAATTCATAGTGATGACTCTGTGCATAAAGAAAGTTATATCAAAGGTGTAATAAATATGGACCATGTAATTGATTGTAAGTTAGTTTGGAAGAAAGACACATGCTTTGTTTTTTATGATCACGGAGAGATGGTAAAAATTGGAAATTCTAAAAAAATCTATTTAACAAAAATAACTCAATTACAATTTGATAGTATATTTAGTACTAAAGAAATAACATATTCCCGTTGCTATGCTCCATTGTATGAATAAAATATAATTCAACACTAATATGATTAAACAAACACAGCCGTTCTAAGCGTTAAGTAACAGTGTTACGCTACCGCAAGCGTCCCGCTTGTGCGCTAATCATTGTTACTTAGCTTTTAATAAGCACACAACCTATTAATACTTAACACACAAGCGGGACGCTTGCGGTAGCCAAACTAGCCAAAACTAAAACCAACAAAACCATCAACTAATTTTTAAATTATATATTTATCAAAAAAATAATCACCCTTAAACACCAAATGAAAAAACATTCAATAAACGAATTGCTTACTGCAGATGTTACTGCATTGATAGATACTACTATAACCGTAAGAGGCTGGGTACGCTCCAAACGAGGAAACAAAAACGTAAGTTTTTTAGCCTTAAATGATGGTAGCACCATTAACAATATGCAATGCGTATTTGATATGGCAACCACTACCGAAGATGCACTTAAACTAGCCACAACAGGCGCAGGCGTTGCCGTTACAGGCAAGCTAGTGCGTAGCCAAGGCCAAGGGCAAAGTGTAGAAGTGCAAGCCACATCAATTGAAATATATGGCACCGCCGATGTAGATACTTACCCCTTACAAAAGAAAGGGCACACGCTTGAGTTCTTACGTGAGATAGCGCACTTACGCCCTCGTACCAACACCTTTGGGGCTATTATGCGTATACGTGGCGTTATGACTTATGCCATACATCATTACTTTACAAGCAAAGGTTTTTATAACGTGCATGCGCCCATTATTACAGGTTCGGATGCGGAGGGTGCAGGCGAAATGTTTCGAGTTACCACATTAGATGTAAACAATGTACCTAAAACCAAAGAGGGCGAAGTAGATTTTTCGCAAGACTTTTTTGAAAAATCTACACACCTTACTGTTAGTGGGCAGTTGGAGGCAGAGTTGGTAGCTATGGCATTGAGCAAAGTATATACATTTGGACCTACATTCCGTGCCGAAAACAGTAACACACCACGCCACCTTGCCGAGTTTTGGATGATAGAACCCGAAGTAGCATTTGCCGACCTTAATGATAATATGGATCTTGCCGAAGATATGCTGCGCTCGCTTACACAATA
>JACMRI010000073.1 GCA_014376525.1 Bacteroidia bacterium
ACAACCTTTTCTTGAAAAAAGAAATAAATACATTAATTAAAGACATTTCACAATTGATGCCTGTTGTTGTTGTAACTCACAATAGTACAGTTGGAGCTTCTATAAAACCAAATTATGTTGCTATCACGCAAAAAAACATAGAAAACAATGAGTTTGTATATCGCATCTATACAGGCTATCCCTCCGACAAAGAACTAATTTGTTCAGATGGCACGAAAGTTAAAAACTATGAAACTATTTTAAATTGTTTAGAAGCTGGAATAGACGCCTACACTGAACGCAAAACTCAAACATATGAAATACTTAAAGATTGAGAATAATAAAGGGTTTTTTCGTTTAGATTCAACCAAAGATATTTGGTCTGAAATTGACCAGATAAACAAGGACAATTTGTTGACCTTATTAAAATTTGCAACTGAAGGCGAATTCGAAATGGATGAATACGTAAGTGATTTACTTCAAAATCCAGCACATAATATTATTTACAAAAACATTCACGGTAAATTCAACGACTTTGTAACTAACAAAACAAGGTTTCAGGACAGCGTTGAGGCAACCTATAAAACAGCACTTGAGAAATATAAAGTATAAAATAACTAAAGAAAGTCGAACGCATAACAGCATTAACAACTATGAAGGAAAAAAGACTGCAAAAAATAAAAGACTTTGAAAATTTTTATGACAACTCTGAATCTGTTTTTACAAAACTAAGAAAGAACGACAAAAGGGTTGAAGTTTTCCAAAACGAACATATGCTTTGCATTTGTCCTGGCAGTCGTGCAGGTGGAAATGAAAAAAGAATTATTGAAGTTTTTTGGGGAGCAAGACCATATGAATTTGAAACAAAAGGGAAAAACTGGAAAAGTTTGACAGAAACAGGAGCAACTTTATTTTTTTACCGCAATGATACTGGTGATGTAACAATTTCACTTTATCCAGCCAAAACGGAATTTAGGAAACCTATTGAAGATTATATCGCACTTTATGAATGGGTTGACCCTAAAAACTTAAATGACCAAAAGTTTATCGATTCACTCTGGAACGACTTTGTTGCTTATATGGAAAACACAAGTCTTGACGGGAAACCGACTTTTTATCAGAAGTTACGAATTTGGTATCTTCGACACTTCAAACATTTAGTAATTAAACAAACGTGGACACCGACAAAATTTTCAAAATTTATTGAACGAGTTTTAAAAATTGCTACAACTGTTTGTTTTAGTGGAGCGGTTTTGATTTATCTAATAAATGTTATGACTAAACCAACTACTACAGAAACAGAAATTCTTTTAAAGGAAGCAAACAAACATTTAGAAACAGTTTCAAGTCAACTTGACAATATTTCCAAAAGTAATGTAGACATCAAAACCATCTCTACAACAACGGATAGTATTGCTGTAAAGACGAAGGAAATTTTAAAATCTATTGAAAAAACAAAAACGAAATAATAAAGCCGAACGCATAACAGCACCTACAAGAAATTGGCGGTTCAGTGGTTAAATGAAGTTTTGTGCTTCGTATCAAGTTCAGTGCTGGCAGATAGTTTTGTGCTTCTAAATCGCCAACTTCTTGTAGCTGCAAAACGTTACAGGCAAGTTTATTTATTACGTAGTTTATTTGCTCTTCTGTTATTAAATCAAAGTTATATTTTTTGGAGAAATATTGACGTATTAATCCATTTAGGTTTTCGTTAGTGCCTCGTTCCCAACTGGCGTATGGATTAGCAAAAAAATAATCAATAGATAAGACTTGCGATACTTCCAAGTGGCTGGCAAACTTTTTACCATTATCAGTAGTAATGGTATTAATAGTATAACCTACATTGCTCAGTAATTTTATCAATGCTAGGGATACTTCGTTTGATTCTTTGCTTTTTAATATAGTCATTCTAAGTTGGCCTGTAACTCTATCTACTACTGTTAGCAATGCTCCTTTGTGGTTTTTACCTATCACTAAATCAGCATTTCGTATTATTTCACGAGAAACTACAGATTTGCCTTTGGCAATTGCTCTTGCAATTGATGAAATGGAAAATCCTTAACTGCGAAGTACTCCAATTTCATATCTTTGTATTATGGTTAAATGCGCCATCTTTTTTAGATTTGAGAACCTCAAAATTAGATGAATTTTTTTCCTAATCTGTTTGTTTTCCTTTTGCCTTAGGCAAAAGGAAAACAAACAGATTTAAAACTATAAAACGTTGCGTTTATGTATTGAATTTAAGTACTTTAAACTTACAACATATTAAACAACAAATTATAAAGTAGTAATAAATATGTAAATGAATTCAATTAATGATATTTAAACATAGTTAATTTAAAGGATTTAGGATTGCATTTTTATATTAATTTCTAGGATAACATATTCACAATTTATTAAAATTAGGCAACAGAATTAGTAGCAATACAACATATTTATGAAACTAAACTGGATTAAACTTTTGTTACATTTGTAGAAAATAAAAATAATTTTTTTAAACTTAATTGCAACGCATAATCTAACATTAAATCTAATTTTTACACGTATAAAAAATTCCTAAAAAATGAAAGCATTTGTATTTCCAGGGCAAGGAGCACAGTTTGTGGGTATGGGCAAAGAACTTTACGAACAATATCCACAAGCCAAACTATTATTTGAACAAGCAAACGCTATATTAGGATTTGATATTGCACACATAATGTTTAATGGCACCGATGAAGAATTAAAACAAACCAAGGTTACACAGCCTGCGGTGTTTATACATTCGGTTATTAATTTTTTGGTACACAAAGGCGATCATACACCCAACATGGTTGCGGGGCACTCGTTAGGAGAGTTTTCGGCCTTGGTTGCCAATGGTTGCTTGAGTTTTGAAGATGGTTTAAAGCTAGTACAACTTCGTGCTAATGCTATGCAAAAAGCCTGCGAAATGCAACCGTCAACCATGGCAGCTATACTTAACCTAGACGATAAAATAATAGAAGATATTTGTGCCACAATAAGTGCAAGCGGAAATATAATTGTACCTGCTAATTACAATAGCCCAGGGCAATTAGTAATATCTGGCTCGGTAGAAGGTATAAACATTGCTTGTGAAAAACTAAAAGCTGCTGGTGCTAAACGTGCATTAATATTGCCTGTTGGTGGTGCTTTTCACTCGCCATTTATGGAGCCTGCACGTGTAGAGTTAGAAGCTGCTATAAACGCAACTACTTTTAACACGCCGTATTGCCCTGTGTATCAAAACGTAACTGCCAGCGCAGTAAGCAACCCTTCACTTATAAAACAAAACTTAATTCTACAACTTACTGCATCAGTAAAATGGTCGCAAGCAGTAAATGCAATGGTGGCAGATGGTGCAACACATTTTTATGAAAGTGGACCTGGTAAAGTATTACAAGGTTTGGTTAAAAAAATAGCTCCTACAGTAGAAGCTACATCATTATAATAATTATGAATTACTTTAAACCAAAATTTTTTAAATAGACAAATAATTATAATTATTTAACCCAACTTAAACCACTAAATTATTTTATAACAAATGAAAAAACTAAGTACCATATTCATAGCCCTATGTACAAGCATTACCCTAATAGCAGGCAATAATTACGAATACACTGTAAACTTACGTAACGTAGTAAAAGACCAAGTTACGGTAACACTTAACTGCCCAACCATAGCCAAAGAAAGTATATTGTTTAACTTTCCTGCTACTGTGCCAGGTACGTATGCAACACTCAATTATGGTGTATATATAAAAAACGTAAAAGCATTTGATGCACAAGGAAATAAATTATTAATAAAAAAACAAGGCGTAAACTCGTACTTAATTAGCAATGCTAAAGCCCTAAATAAAATAATATATACCGTAAATGACAGCTGGGACTCGGGCGTTAAAAAAAACAAAGTATTTGAACCTGCAGGAACTAACATTGATGTAAATAAAAATTATGTACTTAATAATGCTGGTTTTTTTGGTTTTTTTGAAGGTATGGAAAAGTTGCCTTTTACACTTAACTTAGCTACCCCTACCAATATGATAGGTATAACATCACTTGACGGTGTAACTAAAGCAGCGGGCGAAATAACTTACCAAGCCCGCGATTATCATCAATTAATAGATTGCCCAATATTTGTGTGCACACCCGATACGGCACAATTTAAAGTAGGCAATACACTTATAACCGTTGGTGTTATTACCGAAAATGGAACTAAAGGCGCACAAAAGATATTAACCGAGGTAAAAGAATCTATCATAGCATCGCAACAATTTTTGGGAGAACTGCCTGTTAAAAATTATAACTTTTTGGTATACGTAAAAGATTTTAGCAAATATAAAGATGTAATAGCAGGCAAAGGTGGTTTGTTTAAAAAACTAAAAGCATTTAAAAACCTTAGAGGGCAAGCCTTTGGGGCATTGGAGCATCCTACGGCATCGTTATACTTTATGCCCGATTTTGGTAATGATGAATACGTAAAACAAATGAAAGATGTGTGCATACACGAGTTCTTGCACATAATAACGCCACTTAACTTACATAGCCAGCACATAGGTAATTTTAATTATATGAACCCTGTAATGAGCAAGCACTTGTGGCTATACGAGGGCATTACCGAATATTTTGCAGGCATAATACAACTTAAGGGAGGACTTACTACACCTGAAAAGTATTTTAATAAAATGAAAGGTAAAATGCAGGAAGCAAACGAATTTCCTACTACTATGACCTTTACCCAAATGAGCGAAAATGTATTAGTAGAACCTTACAAAACCCAGTATCCGCAAGTGTATGAGCGCGGTGCTGTGTTGGGTATGTTGTTGGATATTGAAATAATAAAATTAACCAACGGACAAAAAACATTACGCGATGTAATACTTACTTTAAGCAAAAAATATGGTCCTACAAAATCGTTTGAGGAAACTACATTTATAGCTGAGTTTGTAGCCGAAGTTGATCCCAACTTACAACTTTTTTTTGATGACTATGTAAGTGGTACTAAACCATTGCCTTACGAAACATCGTTAGCATTGATAGGTGTTGAATACGCTAAAGAAAAAAAAGTAACAGGTATAAAACATCCTGCCACTGACAATGATATAAAGTATAAATACATGAGTCAGCAAGGCGGTATTTATATTGTAAAATCGGTTGGAGCTAACGATTTTGTAGGTTTACAAAAAGGCGATATGATAGTAGAAATTTTCGTAGATAAAGTAAGGGCCAATTCCACCATAAAAAATGGCGACGAAGTAGAGTTAGACATAATACGCAAAAACAAAAAACAAACCATAAAATACAAAGCACAATTAGGCGATGGCGTAATGAAAGATTACCTACACATTAAAGAAACAAAAACCACTATTGAAGAAAATTATTTTAATCGTTTTACTACCACAGTTCACAACACCAATTAACAGGGTTAAAATAAATAATCTTACGTCTTAAATATAAGGCTTCTACTTAGCTCAACTACCGTTTATTATCTAACTACTCAAGTCTAATATTTGTTAAACTAATATCTAAATGAAAAACATACACTGGTGGAAATGGCTTGGAGTGCTACTCGTAGGCTATTCTATAGTAATGGGCTTTATGGGTAAAGTACCCGCTCAAGCTATATTGCACGAAACTATTCGCAACCTATACTTCCATGTTACTATGTGGTTTGCTATGATGGGTTTGCTTATTGCATCTATTTATTACAGCATAAAACAACTCTCAAGTAGTACCATGCACAACGATTTGCTGGCCACCGAAACCGCCCACGTGGCAATGTTACTAGGCACTTGTGGTATTATTACAGGCTCGTTGTGGGCACGTTATACATGGGGCGCATGGTGGACAGACGATGCCAAACTAAACGGTGTAGCGGCTTCTATGCTATTTTACTTAGCGTATTTTGTACTCCGCAACAGTATTGATGACGACCAAAAACGTGCACGCATAGCAGCCGTTTATAACATATTTTGTTTTGTGATGTTAATAGTATTTATATGGGTACGTCCACGTCTTACTGATAGCCTCCACCCTGGAAATGGCGGTAATCCTGGCTTTGGCAAATACGATTTAGATAGCAATATGCGACTAGTGTTTTATCCTGCTATTATAGGTTGGATACTTGTAGCAGCTTGGCTAGTGCAATTACGTGTGCGCATAGCTAACTTGACCGAAAAAATTGAAATTCTTTAATCTTTTTTTTAAAAATACATCTCTCATTTTAAAACACTACTAATTATGAAAAAAATAATAGCTCTATTAACTACCATTTTTATAAGTATATATGCTATAGCACAAGAGGCGATATGCCCCGAACCTCAACAAAAACCAGAAATGGCAGACCTTATGCGTAGTAACGGGAAAATATACGTAGTAGTAACCTGCTTACTAATCGTATTTACTTGCGTTGTAGTATATTTAATAAGTCTTGATAAACGCTTAAGCAAATTAGAAAGAAACGAATAACAGTATAAAAAAATAAATAATATTGCTTATTAAATTTATTTTTCAAACTTGCTCAAGTTGAATATAATCATCAAAATTAAGTACAGCATTACAAATAAAAAAAGCTACAGTTATTACTGTAGCTTTTTAATTTTTAACAAAAAGTAGTGCAACTATTATTATTATTCAAAATTACTTTGTAACAAGTAATTTATTTTTATGTTGTAATAATTGCTAAAGAAAACCCAAACTATAAGGCACAAAAAATGGGTAAGCTACTTACATCACATCGCTACGACCATTTACCCTTGCTATCTTCCAATCCTGGGGGATTCAACAGGAGCTGATTGTGTAAGACTTACCCACTGCAAAAGTAAATAAATTATGCAATAATCAAAATAGAATTTCATTTAAAAATTAATGCCTTAATACCCACTGCTTTAAACATAAAAAAACTACTTTAGAGAAATATTAATTACTAAAAAATGTATAAACTAATAATTGCACTTACGCTTGTAACCCTTGTGTTTATTGCTTGCAAAAAAAAGACTGAGATAAGTACCACCCCCGTAATAGAATTTAAGGGAGTAAATAAATATCAAATAAAAGAATATTCTGACTCGCTACAAATAACCATAAGCTATACCGATAGCGATGGCGACATTGGCGAAAACGACCCAAACAAAAAAAACATATTCCTAACCGACACCCGAACCAATACAGTGCTTGAGTATCGTGTTAAAGAAATTGTACCCAACAAACAAACGGTATCTATAACAGGAACTATTAATGTAGTAATAGATAAAATTTACATTAATAGTACTACCGCCAGCACCGAAGCCGTAAGCTACAAAGTACAATTAATAGACCGTGCGGGCAACAAAAGCAATGAAGTACAAACTGGCGTAATAACGCTTACCAAGTAGTAGCGCAATAAAAAATTTAAGTAAAAATATATGTATTCAAAATTAAAAAGTGATATAAC
>JACMRI010000009.1 GCA_014376525.1 Bacteroidia bacterium
GTAACGACGGCGGAGAACGTAAATCATTTGGTGGAGAAAGAAAATCTTACGGAGACAACGAACGCAAAAGCTACGGCAGTAACGACGGCGGAGAACGTAAATCATTTGGTGGAGAAAGAAAATCATACGGAGACAACGAACGCAAAAGCTACGGCAGTAATGAAGGCGGAGAGCGTAAATCATTTGGTGGAGAAAGAAAATCATACGGAGACAACGAACGTAAAAGCTACGGAAGTAACGATGGCGGAGAACGTAAATCATTTGGTGGAGAAAGAAAATCATACGGAGACAAAGAACGCAAAAGCTACGGAAGTAACGACGGCGGAGAGCGTAAATCATTTGGTGGAGAAAGAAAATCATACGGAGATAACGAACGTACACCCTACAGCAGCACTGAAGGTGGCGAACGCAAACCTTACGGTGCACCACGCCGAACCTCAACAGGTTCATCATTTAGCCAAACCAACGATACTACCAGCGAATTTGAAGCAGGAGGAGAAAATCATTTTGAAAAAGCACCTCGCAATACAGAACGTAAAGAGTGGGCAAGTAGTACAGGCGAACGTCGTGGCTATGGCCGTGAAACGCAAGGTAACCAAGGATATGCAAAAAAAACGTATGGTAGTAAGTATGGAAATAATACACTAACGCGTAAGCCTCAAGAAGAAAAAACACACGACGATGGTTTAGTACGTTTAAATAAATATTTGGCTAATGCAGGCGTAGGTTCTCGCCGTGAGGCCGATGTACTAATAGGTACTGGTGTAGTAAAAGTAAATGGTGTAGTAGTAACCGAATTAGGCACACGTATTAATCCTACTGATAAAGTAGAATTTGGTGGCGAACGTGTTAAAACTGAAACATTGCGTTACATATTGGTAAACAAACCTAAAGATTATATTACCACTGCAGATGACCCTGAAGGACGCAATACAGTAATGCAACTTATACACGATGCGTGCCGCGAGCGTGTATATCCAGTAGGGAGATTAGACCGTAACACCACAGGTTTATTATTAATGACCAATGATGGAGATTTAACCAAAAAACTAACACATCCTAAATACAACATTACCAAACTATATCATGTAGAATTAGATAAAAATATGACCATTGAAGATATGCACAAAATACAAGATGGCATAGAACTAGAAGATGGCCCTATAAAAGTTGATAAGGTAGATTATGTAATGAATAAAGGTAAAGCAAGCAAAAACGAAGTAGGTGTAGAAATACACAGTGGTCGTAATAGGATTGTGCGCCGTATATTTGAAAGCCTTGGTTACAAAGTAGAACGTTTAGATAGAGTAATGTTTGCGGGGCTTACCAAAAAAAGTTTAACTCGTGGACGTTGGAGATTTTTAACAGAACAAGAGGTTACACAATTAAAAATGAAATAATTTAGTTTATATTCAAGCAAAACTCCCAACTATATTCAATCATAGTTGGGAGTTTTTTTTATGCAAAATAGTCTACCAGTTTATTAAAATAGTACTAATGAATTGTCTCAAGGTATAGCCATACAGTTACATTTCAAATATTGTTTTTTTTTTAAATGAGGTTTTACAAGCTTTTCAGCTTATACCCCAAAGCTAAGCTTAGAGCAATTCATTTGATTAAATTCAATACTTAGTTCGCAAAAACGTTTACAAATACTGCATATGGTTATTTAGAAATACACTTAAGCCATCACGAGCATATCCAAAACTTTTAATACGTTCACTAACGTTAAAAGAAGTATTATTCATTCGTTTATTATTCGGTCACCAATTTCCCCATAGCCATAGCGTATAGGCTGTGTAGGGCATGTTGTACGGTAAGTTGTATATTTATTTTTCTATCGTGTACCAGTTTTAATTGTTTGCTATAGGTGCGTCCATCGGAGCAGGCAATGGCTACACATACTGTACCTACAGGCTTTTTGGCAGTACCACCATCGGGCCCTGCTACACCACTGGTAGCTATGGAATAGTTACTATTGCCCAGTAGTAATGCGCCTTTAGCCATAGCTTCTACTACTTCAACGCTTACTACACCGTGAGATTGTATAAGTTGTTCGTCTACCCCTAGCACAGTTTGTTTTAGCATATTACTATAAGCAACTATCCCACCATTAAAATAAGCCGAACAACCCGCTAACGCAGTAATAGCCTGTGCAATAGCGCCTCCACTACAGCTTTCGGCAACGGTAAGTGTGAGTTTGTTTTGTATAAAATATGTTTGTATAAGTTGCTCAATAGTATCTTCATCAAACCCATACACGTGGTCGTTTACTATTGCAAGTAACTCTTGTGTTTTAGTTGCTAATAATTGTACTCTATCAATTGTGTTATCATTGTTATAATAACTTAGGCGTAACTTAACCATGCTGGGAGCAGGCAAATATGCCAGTTGCATACCTTGGGGTAAGTTATCGTCCCACGTGCCTACCATTTCGGCAAGCATGCTCTCGCCTATAGCATGGGTAAGTAATGTGGAGTGTAGCACGGGAGTAAGCGTGTAGTGTTGTTGCAATAAGGGTAATACGCTTAGTTCCATTATTGTTTTCATTTCGTAAGGTACACCAGGCATGCTTACCATTATGCCATTGTTAGCCGTGTAAAATAGCATAGCAGGTGCAGTGCCTCGTGTATTACGTATAACGGTGCAATTGCTCGGTACTAATGCTTGCAGCTTATTTGTAGGAGTTACTTCTCTATTGTAT
Organism: Bacteroidia bacterium; assembly: GCA_014376525.1. Taxonomy (GTDB): domain Bacteria; phylum Bacteroidota; class Bacteroidia; order UBA4408; family UBA4408; genus JACMRI01. The sequence continues at coordinate 2,705 of JACMRI010000009.1, forward strand.
TTTGCAAATATTGCGGTAACATCGCTCAAAACATCGTCGTTTTGTATAAGCGTAGTGTTAAAATATTCGCATAACGTAGTTTTGGTTATATCGTCTTTGGTAGGGCCCAAACCACCAGTTATTAGTACTACTTGCGCACGTTGTTGTGCTTCGTGTAATGCAGTAAGTATGTGTTGTTTATCATCAGTTACCGAAGTTATTTGATGCACTTTTATCCCTATTTTATTTAATTCTTTACCCAACCAAGCAGAGTTAGTATCTATTACTTGCCCTATTAATAATTCGTCGCCAATGGTTATTATTTCTGCTTTTATAGTCATGTTTTTCAGTAATATTAAAGTTAAATTAAATTTTTTATGTAAAAATAATGTATTTATTGAATCACATTATTAAAATTATGTTGCGTTAAAAATTGTTTATTTTCAACTTTAAAACTACTTTCGTCTAATATATAACCACAACATATTATGCCAAAAAATACAAGTATTAAGCATGTACTCATTATTGGGTCGGGTCCTATTGTTATTGGTCAAGCCTGCGAGTTTGATTATGCTGGAAGTCAAGCTAGTCGCTCATTGCGAGAGGAAGGTATAACGGTTACACTCATCAACAGTAACCCCGCAACTATAATGACGGATAAGGTTACGGCCGATAATGTGTATTTAAAACCATTGACCAAAAAATCAATAATAGAAATACTTAAAACGCATAATATAGATGCTGTGTTACCCACCATGGGCGGACAAACGGCACTTAACCTTGCCTTAGAATGCGAAAAAGCAGGCGTGTGGCAAAAGTACAATGTGCTTATGATAGGTGTAAATACCGATGCAATAAAAACTACCGAAGACCGTGAAAAATTTCGCTTATGTATGCTTGGCTTAAATGCTGGAGTGTGCAAAGGACGCACCGCCACAAGCTTTTTGGAGGGTAAAGAAATAGCACAAGAAATTGGTTTTCCGTTGGTAATACGCCCATCGTTTACGTTAGGCGGTACGGGTGGAGGGTTTGTAAATACTGCCGAAGATTTTGATAAAGCACTTGCGCACGGCTTACACTCTAGCCCTATACACGAAGTATTGGTAGAGCAAAGCATAAAAGGTTGGAAAGAGTTTGAGTTGGAATTATTGAGAGACGGTGCTGGCAATGTTATAATTATTTGTTCAATAGAAAACTTTGACCCAATGGGCATACACACAGGCGATAGCGTTACCGTTGCACCTGCTATGACCTTGAGCGACGCGTGTTACCAACGTATGCGCAACTTGGCAATTAAATGTATGAATGGTATAGGGCAATTTGCAGGAGGTTGTAACATTCAATTTTCAGTAAATCCTACTGATGATACTGAAATAATTGTAATAGAAATAAATCCACGTGTATCGCGCTCGTCTGCATTGGCAAGTAAAGCAACGGGTTATCCTATTGCAAAAATTGCAGCCAAGTTAGCCATTGGTTATAATTTAGATGAACTTAAAAATCAAATTACCAAAACAACTTCAGCTTATTTTGAACCAGCAATAGATTATGTAATAGTAAAAATTCCACGTTGGAATTTTGATAAATTTAAGGGTGCGGATAGGCATTTAGGTCTTACCATGAAAAGCGTAGGAGAGGCAATGGGCATAGGGCGTACGTTCCAAGAGGCGTTGCAAAAAGCATGTCAAAGTTTAGAAATAAAACGCAATGGTTTAGGGGCTGATGGTCGAGAACAAAAAAGCCACGCCGAATTGTTGGACAGTTTGGAAAACCCAAGTTGGAACCGTTTATTTCATATATATGATGCCTTTAAAATTGGAATACCATTTAATACCATTAAAAAATTAACTAAAATTGATGGTTGGTTTTTAAATCAAATAGAAGAGTTAATAACACTAGAGAGAGAAATAGAAAAACGCAGTATAGATAATATTGATTACGAATTATTACTAACCGCTAAACAAAAAGGCTATGCCGACCGCCAAGTGGCGCATTTGCTTCGTTGTTTGGAAAGTGAGGTGTATAAAAAACGGAAAGACTTAGGCATAAACCGTGTATATAAAATGGTAGATACCTGTGCTGGTGAGTTTGAAGCAAAAACTCCATATTTTTACTCCACCTTTGAACGACTTGCAAGTGCAGGAAGTGGTGTTATTCAAAATGAAAGTATATCAACAAACAACAAAAAAATAATAGTATTAGGTAGTGGTCCTAACCGTATAGGGCAAGGTATTGAGTTTGATTACAGTTGTGTACACGGTGTGCTTGCCGCTAAAGAATGTGGCTACGAAACCATAATGATAAACTGCAACCCCGAAACCGTAAGTACCGACTTTGACATAGCTGATAAACTTTATTTTGAGCCTGTATTTTGGGAACATATCTACGACATTATACAGCACGAAAAACCCGAAGGAGTAATAGTGCAACTTGGTGGACAAACGGCGTTAAAACTAGCAGAGAAACTAAACAAATACGGAATAAAAATTATAGGCACTTCGTTTGAAAGCCTTGATTTAGCCGAAGATAGAGGGCGTTTTAGTACTTTGTTAAAAGATTTAAAAATACCCTACCCAAAATTTGGAACTATAACTAATGCCGAAGATGCCATAGCACTATCGCGCCAATTAGGTTTTCCATTATTGGTGCGCCCAAGCTATGTAATAGGTGGGCAAAGTATGAAAATTGTTATTAACGAACAAGAGTTGGAAGAACACGCCGTAAACATATTACGTGAAATGCCCGAAAATCAATTATTGTTAGACCATTTTTTGGAACAAGCCGTAGAAGCCGAATCTGACGCTATATGCGATGGTGAAGACGTGCACATTATAGGTATAATGGAACACATAGAACCAGCAGGAATACATAGCGGAGATAGTAATGCCGTGTTGCCACCATTTAGCTTGAGCGAAAGCGTAATAGCACAAATAACAACCCACACGCACACTATAGCCAAAGCTATGAAAGTAAAAGGATTAATAAATATACAATTTGCAATTAAAAACGAAGTAGCTTATGTAATTGAAGCCAATCCTCGAGCCAGTCGTACCGTACCTTTCATAGCCAAAGCACACGATGTGCCCTATGTTAACCTAGCAACTAAAGTAATGCTTGGGCATAGCAAAGTAAAAGATTTAGTAATAAACAATACACAAAAAGGCTATGCCATAAAAGTGCCTGTATTTAGTTTTGATAAATTTAAAGATGTAAACAAAGAGCTAGGCCCCGAAATGAAAAGCACAGGCGAAGCCATTTATTTTATTGATGACTTGCAAGACGAATATTTTGAGCAATTGTACAACGAACGTAATTTGTATTTAAGTAAATAATGAAATATTGTTTTGGTTAATTACAAATTAATGAAGCTAATTTTTGTGTTCCCCAATTTTAGAAAAGGTAATTAAGATATAAATTAGTAACCTAAAATATTTAAAAAACGAAAACCAAATAATAATGCGTAATGATATTATGGTTGGGTATTGGTAAGGAAAAAAGATGAGTTTTTGGATTTGTTTAAAAAAATAAAAAAAAATAAGAGTATTAAGTGCAAACATAAAAAATGAAATATTTAATTTTCTTATTACTTATACTTCTGTTTACACAGCGTGTTCGAGCGCAGTTATTAGATTCTTTATCATTGGATACCGCACGCACTTATATTAGTATTGCAGAAGCGCTTAAAACGCCCGACGAAGTGTATAAGTTAAGTTTACGTAAACATAATTACACGCAACTTCCTAAAGAGATTAAAGCATTTAAAAATTTAAATTATTTGGACGTAGGTAAAAACAAAATTAAAGAATTAGATAGTACACTATTAGCATTTGAATATTTACAAGTATTAAACGCAGAAGATAACAAGTTAGAAAGTTTACCCACAAGCATAGGGCAACTAAAAAACTTACGCAAACTTATACTTAACCGAAACGAAATATATTTGCTTCCACTAGAAATTGGTTTTTGCTCCCACTTAGAAACCATTGACTTGTGGAGCAACAATATTATAGAATTACCCACTACTCTTAATCAACTATTAAGCTTGCGTGCCATAGATATGCGTGTAATAAATATGAACTTAAATCAACAAAAACATTTAAAAGAAAGTTTTCCCAACATAAAATTTTATATGAGCCAAACGTGCAATTGTGGCCAGTAAACGCAAGGCATACTTTTTATTGTAATTCATTTTTTATTGTCCTAAAATAAGTCCTACTTTAACATCTAACCCATTCCCAAAATAGTACATTTTACTTGTGTATACGGGTTAAATAATTTACCCTAATTTGTATATATTAGCGCAATATGTATTTAAAATAATTATGACCAATACTACCAACAAATTAAAACTTACTGCGGCTATATCGTTGGTTATATCTAGTATGGTGGGTACGGGCGTGTTTACCAGTTTGGGTTTTCAAGTTGGTGGTACACCATCTGTCTTTGCTATACTTATGCTATGGTTAGTAGGTGGTGTGGTAGCAATATGTGGCGCATTAAATTATAGCGAGTTGGCTACAGCTATGCCACGTTCGGGCGGAGAGTACAATTATTTAAGCAAAATATATCACCCGTTGTTGGGTTTTTTAAGTGCGTTTGTAAGTAGTCTTATTGGTTTTGCTGCTCCTGCAGCACTATCGGCAATGGCGTTTGCCAAATATTTTAAAACCATAACAGAAAATACATTATTAAGCAACATTACCGAAGTGCACATAGCCGTTGCGCTTATTACTATAATTACTATTGTTAACGGTATAAGTTTAAAATTAAGTGCAGCATTACAAACTATATCTACAGTACTAAACCTGAGTTTAATATTGTTTTTTGTAGTTGCAGGCATTCTACACGGAGCTAATGATAGCTTTGTGTTTAGCATAAGCAGTGTTGATGTTAATTATTTATTTTCCAACTCATTTGCCACTTCATTAATCTATGTATCTTATGCCTATAGCGGTTGGAACAGTGCCATATACATAGCCAGCGAAATTAAAAACCCAAAAGTTAATCTTACCCGCTCCTTAGTAGGCGGTGCAGGTTTAGTAATGATAATGTATATTGCCCTAAACCTAGTGTTTATGCTTGCAGTACCGCTTATGCAACTCAACGGCCAGTTGGAGGTAGGTTTTATAGCGGCTAATGTTATATTTGGTACACTGGGCAGTAAAATTGTAAGTGCTATAATATGTGTAGCACTACTTGCCAGCGTATGTTCGTATTCGGTATTTGGGCCACGCGTGCTGCAAACATTGGGGGCGGACTATAAAGTGTTTAGTATATTTGCAAGTGTAACCCATGCGGGTATTCCTGTTACGGCATTGTTGCTACAATCATTTATATCAGTATTATTAATACTTACAGCAAGCTTCGAATCTATAATGACGTACATAGGTATGATACTGGGTATGTTTACGTTTTTGGTAGTAATGGGGGTGTTTATATATCGCTATACTGAACGTAAAAAGGGTACACTTCTAAAGCGGTCGTGGGGCTACCCTATTACCACTATTTTGTTTTTGATAATTGAAGGTTGGACTATTACATTTGCAGCACAACATAAAACCACGGAATCATTAACAGGCTTGCTAACACTTATTGTTGGGAGCATAGTATATTTTATAGCCACACACATAAACACACAACGTAGTAATGAATAAATTAGTAGTAAGCGCATTTATACTTGCCACAGTAGCAAGTTGCAACACACCAACAAATACTCAAACCCCAACAACAACGCTAGATACAGCTCATGTTGCCGATACTGCAGTAGTGGTAATAGATACAACCACAGCAATTACATCGAGTATTAATATGGATAGTTTAATGCAAATAGCGGTACCTGTAAGCGCAAGTAACAAGTATGACGTAATGGCGAGCTTTGCCGCTGGAATACCCACCAATACTAAAGAATACATTGTAGCAGAAAACTTTCCTGCATACAAAAAGTACCAGCATTTTATGGATAGTGCATGGAAAGTAGTAGATAGAACACGTTATATAAAAATGCGTAACTGGGCTAAAACCGAATGTGCCGAAGCCAACAAAACCGACCGTACTATATTTTATCCGTTTAGTGGGCCCGATTTTGTAAGTGTGTATAGTTTTTTCCCTAACGCTAAAACCTACTATATGCTTGCCTTAGAGCCTACTGGTGGTTATGCTGCGCCTACACAATTTAACGAAACATTTACCAACGAATACTTTACCAACTTTACACAAAGTTTGGACGATATTTTTAACAAGAGTTATTTTATAACACGCAAAATGAATACTCAACTACAAAGTAGCAGGGTAGATGGAGTGCTGCCACTGTTAAGTATGTTTATAAAACGTACAGGCAATACTATTATTGATGTAAAAAAAATAAGCATAGATAGCACAGGAGCCGAAAAAGTTATTGATTACGAAAAAGCCTATATAAGCAAAGGTCGTCCACGTGGTTTAAAAATACAGTTTCATCCCTACGGCAATGCGCAAGACGTACGCACGGTATATTACTATAGTTGCGATTTAATTGATGCTAATTTTAGTGCCTCAAAACCATTTTACAAATACTTATCTAACACCATACAAGAATCTACTACTTACGCCAAAAGTGCATCGTATATAATGCACCTAAATGTATTTAGCAACATTACTCGTTTGGTAGTAAACAAAAGTAAATTTTTGCTCCAAGACGATACTGGCGTTGCATTGCACAATTTTGATTTAAAAAATTACGACCTTACACTCTACGGAAAATATGTAAAACCAGTTTCCGATTTTGATTACGGCTATCAGCTCGACTTAAAAGAATTGTATAAACGCGACTCGCTAAAAGTAAAACCATTGCCCTACGACTTAGGATACCACTGGGGTACACGCGAAAATAATTTGATGCGTTTGGCTAGGAAAATCTAATGAGGACTATAGTAATTATTATTTTAGCATTTTTATTTATGATGAGTGGGTGTAGCGTTATACGCAAAACGCCCAAAACCAGTTTTGCAGATGGATATTACATCCAAAAAAATAAAGACAAGGTGTATATTGATGTTGAAGACGAAGTAGTACGCGTACATAAAACAGTTTTAGTAAATAATAAATTAGCAGTAGATACTACCAAAAGTATTGAATTGTATAAGCAAACATCTACAAATGAAAAAGCTAAAAATATTACTTTTAGTAAGCGTAGTTTTGATGTAGATTTTTTAACAATGCCATTAAAATACAGGCCAAAACAAAATAATATACCTGCACAATTAAATACCAATTTAAACGGTGCAATATACGCTGGTTTTAGAACTGATAAGTTTGATATTACTTATAATAAAAGTGAGTTACACAAATTAGAGCGTGTTATCAATCATTATGGTTTTTCGTTTGGTGTTTTTACAGGATTAGGAAATACTGCCGTAAATGCAACCACAACAAATAACTTACTAATCACAGATTATGACGGTTTAGTTTGGATAAAAGGAATAGCAGGCATTGTAGCTATTAATACAGTTACAGTAGGTGTTTCATTAGGTTTTGATAATTTAATAGACAGTAATAATAACAAATGGATTTATGAAAATAAGCCTTGGTTTGGTTTAGCTTTTGGATTAAATTTGAATTAAAAAAAATACAACAATCAATAATTTATAGTCTCATGATATGAGAAAAGATAAAGTAAATCGCAGTACGAATTAGCGAAAAATTAAATATAAAATATGCACCAATTCTAGCCTCTTTTTACGCTATACTATATTTTATTCTTTTCGCTAAATGCGAAAAAAAATTGCAAGTTTATTTTTTAAAAATATATTGACGTGCAAGTAAGCACCAACTACGAATTAAAAAGTAGTGTAAAAATTATACTAGCACGACTTTTTTATTTAGATGTAAATTATGTAACAAGACATGTTACAATAAATTAAAACATAAATGTATAACCCACTTTAACAGCGAATGGAGTACCAGGTGTATAGTGTAGTTCGCTTACACTTTGTGTTTCGGTTTTAAGACGGCTTTCAGTATCAAATTGTGCTTCGTTCCATTTTGTGTTTAGCACGTTTTCAATACCAAATTCAAACTTATGTTTTTTAAGTTGGTAACTCAAGCCAAAATCTATAACGTTATAGCCATGTGCTGTTACAGTATTGGCTTCGTTGGCTGGTCTATTACCTAAGTAACGGTAGCGCATACTCGAACTAAAGTTTTTTATTTTGTACGTTACACCTCCAGTAGATGTTAATGTAGGAGCTAGGGGCACGTATTTTTCTTGCTCTAAATATTTACCCCAAAAGTCTTGTGTTAATACACTTTGCGACGTGTTAAAATCACAATCAACGTATAACCACTTAAATAATTGTGCACGCATAGTTGCGTCTATGCCACTGCGTTTGCTAGTACCGTTGTTTTCGGTAGTTCCTTCATCTCCTATATATACTAGCTCTGCTTGGTTAAACAGTTGCCAGTAAGTAACATTTACTATTACACGATTATTAATAGTGTATTGCCCTCCAATCTCTGCTCCTATAGCTTTTGGTAACATATGGTTGGTATTATCCATTACCGAACTACGTGCATCATTACTATGAAAACCTTGCCCCGCATTGATGAAAATTTGTGCATTTTTGAATGGCATAATAATAATATTTAGTTTAGGCGAAACCAAGCTTTGATAATTTACACCACTATTAAGCGCAGTGGTAGATGCAAGCGGTAATTGATCTCTTACATCAAACACAAAATAATCGTAACGCAATGCAAACTCAGTACGCAACCACGATGTGAGAGTAAATTCTTGCTTTACAAATAATGCACTTGATTGTTGCGCTATTTTAGAATGGCGCACATAACTTAAGCGTACACGTGCTGAATCGTGCAACAATTCATTTTCAATATTATCTACACGTATGCTTGTGCCAAAAGTAGTTTTGGTGTGAATATTTCCAGTATTATACAATATTTTGTACTTAACATTTATACCTATTATATTACGATTATCAGTTTGCTCTATTTCATCGCCACGTATGCTATCCTTGGCAAAAAACGTAAAGTTTGAAAACAATTTAAAACCATAATTACTGTAAAAAAAATTGGCGTCTAGTTGTCTATTATCTATACGTTGGCTCAATTGTAGATTAATGTTTTGACGTTGTGTAGTACCTCCCTCTGTAGGATCTATAGAACCATAGCGGCTTATAAGTTTACTAGCAACAGCACGCTCGGGTATTTGCCCCGATGCGTCCCAACTTGATTGAAACCCACTTGCCGAAAAAGTTATTGAAGTAGAATTATTTATGTAGGTTTTAAATTTTCCAAATAAGTTAAAACGTTTGTAGTTTTGACTTAAATTAAAATAGCCAGCATTGTTTACATATTCACTTACTATGTACGACGAAGTTTTCTCTGACTTATCAGGCAAATTTAATCCCATAACATAGCGAGTGCCCGATAAGTTGCGTTGAGTAGGGGTAGATGTAAATTCGGTTTTAACAAAGCTAGAGGTTAGCGTATCTGCCGTGTTAAATTGGATAGCGGCACCAGTAGCAAAATCGCCATATTGCGCGTTATAAGGACCTTTATTTACTTCTAAGTTGGCAACAGCTTCGGGTATTATAAAGTGTGCATCAGCGTAACCTTGCCCATGCCCATGGCTCGGCATATTTACAGGTACACCGTCTACATACGAGGCTACATCAGTACCGTGGTCGCAATCAAATCCACGAATAAATATTTGGTCGGACTTGCCACCACCAGCATGTTGCGCTATAAATAATCCAGGAACAAGGCGCAATAAATCTTGTGCACTGTTGCGTGGGCGCAAACTAAAATCGGAGCTGGATATTAATTGCGACGATGCTGTAGTCATTTGTTGTGCAGCATTAATCTCGGCACCTTTAAGTGTTACCAAATAAGGAAAAAGCGTTGCATTTATACGCTGTGTTTTATTCTCTTTTACATCTATAGCTTGTGTAAATGTATGAAAGTCTTCCTTACTTATTTCAATGGTATAATTACGTGCTATTATATTATTAAACGTAAAATTTCCAGCCGAATCAGTTTCTGTTTTATATTCTGTATCTTTTAGTTTTACAGTGGCTTTTACAATGGCATTATTACCATATACTGTAATAACTTTTCCTTCAACAGAACCCTGGTGTGCTAAGGCAAAACTTAATGACAAATAAAATACAGTAAAAAGCAGGTATATTTTTTTCATTAAATTTATTAATATCTTTTACCTAAATACGAAATGAAGTGATTTTTGGTTTTACAAATAAAACTATCAACGCATGCCTGTTTTAAATTTACTTATTGCATTGCGTGTAAAACTGCTTATTACCAGCTCGCCACTCATTTGCGCACGTTTTATAAGTAATGTATCCCAATGTTCGCAACCTTGCCACATAGCAGTTTTAAGCATTGCCATTGCTTGTGGGTTGCTATTAGCTAATTGAGTAGCTAATGCAAGTATAGCAGTATCCATGTCTTGTATAGTTTCAAAAGTTTCGGCATACATTGCTTTTTCTTTTGCCCACGTAGCACTGCGCCATTCGGTTGCATTTATGGTAAGTTCGCAAAATGGACCTTTGCCAATTTTACGCTCTACCGCAGGTCCTACTACAAACGGACCAATACCTACTGCTAACTCGCTTAGCTTTACTGATGCGGTGTTTAACCCATAACAATAATCGGCACTGCAGGCAATACCCACTCCACCACCTACAGCTTTGCCTTGTACACGAGCTATTATAAACTTTGGTGCTTTGCGCATAGCGTTTATTACGCCTGCAAATCCACTAAAAAATGTAGTGCCAGTACTAGCGTTATTAATGCTAATAAGTTCGTCAAACGATGCACCTGCACAAAAGGTTTTAACGCCTTCGCTTTTTAATAAAATTACTTTAGCTTCAGTATTAGCACCCATTATCTCTATTTGGCGGGTTAATTCTCTTAAATTTTCGCCAGGTAAACTATTACTTTGTGGATGATAAAAACTAATAGTTCCTATTCCGTTTTCAATACTTGATGTAATACTTCCTTGTTGCATTATTATATAGTTTTTTGTGTTACTTAGTTTTAAAACTTAACACAAAGCCCTGCATGAGTATCATACAGGGCTTTGCGAGCAATATTGGTGTGTTATTTTTTAAGTGCCTAATATACCCGAACCTCCTGATATTTGTGCAGCATTTACAATAAGCGTAGGTATTTGAGGCTCATTAGTAATAATAGTTTGTTCCATGCTTCCACCAATAAATGAAGGCATTGCACCATTATCATCGTTTACAATGGCTATCATGTCAGCATCTACAGTAACACTATATTTGATGATGTTTTTTACAAAGTTTCCTTTTTCGGCAGTAAATACTTCATATTCTACACCTGCATTTTCAAGTACAGCCTCTGTAAAACCTATATTACGGTTAATGTCGTTCACTAAAAATTCATCGCTAGCCGGAGGTACAATTATAAACACTTTTGCACGTAAGTTTTTAGCCATAGTAGCTACCAAACGTACTTTTTGCTTAGTATCTTTACTAAAGTCTAATGGGCATACTATACGATCGTAGGGTGTAAATGGTTCTTTTTCTTGTACTACTATAAATGGAACACGACTTTTAGTTATTACTTTAAGGGCATTGCTTCCAGTTAAAAATTGCATACCTTTCAATCCATGTGTACCCATTACTATCATGCGTGCCTCTTCAGTTTTTGCCACACCTGCTACATCATCAAAAATATTACCAAGTTGTACAACTGCTCTACAAGCTACTTTGTACTCGGCAGTAACAGCAGTTGCAACAGCAGATAATTGCACTTTGGCATCTGCTTCTTCAGTGGCTTTACTTACAACGTGTAGCAAAACTATTTCTCCTTTTAATGTTTCAATTAATTTAACTGCATGTTTAACTGCATTATCCGCTATTTTGGTAAAATCGTGCAGTACTAATATTGTGTTGGTGCTCATTGTTTATGATTGTTTTTTTATGATTTGTCGCAAAACTAATCTTTTATATTTAAATAATACTACTTAAAATTACAATTTGTTATTATTCAATCAATTTAAACAATACGGGTTTGCTTGGTGTAGCATCGTTATGAAATGGCGCAATCATTATATTAAGCATATAAGTACCATCTACAATTTTGTTAGGAACATATATCATTTCGGTAATTGTGTTTGTGTTGGGTTGCGTTGGATAATTCCAAAACGCATGATGTGTAGCTAACACACCATTATCTATTTCTTTATCTACACTGGGCAAATCTATTAATAAGTGCTTGATGCCGAGCTTATGCAGTAGTTCTACACATTCTACTGCTAAGTAAGTAGCATTGGTGTTGGAATAATTATGGTTTAATTTTTTATTAGTATTGGGTAAAGTACGTATTACTAAAGCCGTAGGTGGGTAGTTAGGATTAATATTTTTTAATGCCTTCTCTAATTGTATTGCTGTTATTACACTATCGCCGTTAGCTATAATTTTTGGTGTAATACTAACTAATTGTGCCAAATTATGCGTTTGAGTTAGCATATCATTTACGCTATAAAACGCTTTGCTTATATGTCCTACACACTCAGTATGCGTGCCATTACCGTGCGGATTAAAACTAATGTTTCTAAAATTTACGTTGCCACCCAAGTTTACATCTCCCACAAAATTTTCAGTAATTACTGGGCTAATAGTTATATCATCTACATACCAAGCTTTAGTTCTGTTAGTTCCGCTTACGAGGGGCATACTAATATCAATGGGTTGTGCTAAGTTTATTTTTACCTTAATAGCGTTAGATAATTCGATAGTTGCTAACATAATATAATTAATAAAACTAAGTTATAATATTACAAAAATACTCTTTTAGTCCAATAAATAATATTGGGCTTAATAATTAAAAAAACCCACACAATATAAATATCATATTGTGTGGGTTTTTAATTAAAATTTAAGCATACATTATTTTATTTTACTTATTACATCTTTAGCTATTTTATTATCGGGATCTACACTTAGTACTTTGTTATAAAACTCCTTTGCTTTGGCATTATCATTTTTTTGAATGCTGTAGTAGCCCAGAAATGAATATGCTTCGCTAAGGTCGCGCTTATTGGCTTTGGGGTCTAAAGCTGCAAGTTCCAAATATTTGTCGTAGTAAGGTTTTGCTATTTCTGGATTTTTTTCGTTCAACAAACTATTGCATTTACCTCTATACAAATATCCTAAGGCATATTCTGGCTTCATTTCCAATACTTTGGCAAAAGCACTATCAGCGTTACTATATTTTTTACCAAAATAATACGATCGACCTAATCCAAAATAATCGGCAGCGGTTACGTTTTTATTTTTGGCAATTTTTGTTTGAAAGGCATCTGCTGCAGGTAACCATTTTTTCCAATGATAGTAAGTATCTCCAAGGTCGTAGTATAGGTTGGTTTTGGTAGTATCCATTGCTATTGCTTTCTTAAAATTATCAACTGCCAACGAATCTTTATTATTCTTAAAATATAACTTTGCCATATACTCGTAATCTTCTGCTATTATACGGTTAGGTTCTATTTCACTAAAAAAAGCTTGCATACTTGCCAAACCTTCTTTAGGTTTATTTTGTTCGCAGTATGAGTAGCCCAACAAACGCTTTAAAATAATGTTGCTAGAATCTATTTGTTGTACTTGGTTTACTACTTCTGTAGCTTCGGCGTAGTCTTTTTTCAAAAACAAAATATAAGCATAGCGTGTAAGTGTTACACTGTTAGGCTCGCTTAGCTCTAGATATTTTTTAAATGTTTCTTTGGCTTTTTCGTATTTTTTTCCCTTATAATATAAGTCGCTCAAATCGCGGTAAGCAGGTGCAAAATTAGCATCTTTACTTATAGCGGTATTAAAGTTTTCTTGCGATACACTAAAGTTGCGTGCTTGTGTAAACAGTACCCCCATACGTTGGTAAGGGCGTGGGTTTTCAGGGCTAAAGCTCGATGCGTAATCATAGTTTTTGGCGGCTAATCCACCATCGTTTATTACTGTATAAATGTCTCCTAACAATAAATAATTATCCGCATTTTTTTTGTCTAATAACATTGCTTTGTTGGCTATTTCCAATGCAGCGTTGGTGCTTTTTACTTCGCCTTTTATGTATACATAAGCGGCCTCTTGCATTATTTTCAACTCTTTTTCTTTACCTATTGCAGTTGCTTTATCAATAAATGTTTTGGCACTGGCTATTAATGCAGGTTTTCCAGCATCAGCTACGTTAGCGTTAAGTACATTGCGAGCTGCTGCTAAATATCCGTATGCACTTGTAGGTGCTATTTCTTGAGCTTTTTTATAAGTAAGTGTAGCCGAATCTTTCTTTTCGCGTGTGGCATATACATTCCCTAAATTGTAGTACAATTCGGCATTTTTGGGTTGTAATTGTATAAGTTGAGTAAAAATAGCTGTGGCACGCACCAGTTTATCGTTTTCATAAGCAATTAATCCGTCTTGTTGTGTTTGCCCTTGTACAGCTGTGGTAGCAAGTAATACGGCAATGGCTAATGTTTTTTTCATTTTTTTAAATAGTATTGAGTAGTTAATATTGAGAAAGGCTTGATATGATAAATAACAGTATTGAAAAAAAACTGATGTTGAAGTTATTGGTATTTTGTGTAATTTTCAAATTAAGTCATTATTAAACTGTAATAATAATTATTGTGCCAAAGCTAATTATTCGTTTGAAAAACCAACAATACGCTCAGGAACCTTGGTTGGTAATAAACCCGATTTTAATATGATGCGTTGTCCTTTTTCGCCTAGTACAAAGGTTACAAAGCCTGTGCCTAAGCCATGGCGCGACTCTCGGTTTATAATGTACAATGGTCGTGTAAGTAAATACTTATCCATACTTAAATAGGCTTGGTAAGGTTGATAATATTCGTTGGGCTCTTTTGCATCTTTACTTTGCAATGCCATTACCGTTATGCTTTTACGTAAGCTATCGGTAGTGGGGTCATCGCCATCACTTATCCAACTTGTACTTATAACGCCTATGCTGTTGGGGTGTTTACTTACATACGTTATTACTTCCAAATTATTTTTAAGGGCATAACTATTTTTAGGAAAGGTTGCATTGGGCAAAAAACGTTGTTTTAAATAACTGGCTGTACTCGATTGAGCATTATCAAACACTAATACTATATTGTTAAAATTTGTTTTGCTGTTAAGATTATTCCATGTTATAGCTTTTCCTGTTAATAATTGTTCTAGCTGCGTTGCACTTAAGGTAGTATCTTTGTTATTTTTGTTACAAATAAATGCAATAGCATCACTAGCTATTTTTGTTTTTTTTGCTGTTATTTTCCGTTTTGTTAGTGGAGCTAATTCGGCCGCAGTTAATTCTCTAGCGCCTATTGCAAGCCTTACACTATCAATACTTAGAAGTTTGTAAGCTTCATTTTCGTTTACATATTTTACATTAATGTGTGCATTGGGAAATAGCATAGCAAATGTTTCAAACTCTGCTTCAAGCAATGGTCTATACGATTCGTCAACCGCCACATTAATTGTGCCTTCGGTTTCGGTGTCTAATGGCGGTTGAATAATTGCATTACCACAATTCAACATTAGCAATACTATTAGGCTTATGCTTAACTTATGAAGCATTGTTTTGGTCGTTTAGTGTATTTATAGTTTTAATACCCATATAAGCTCTGTACCCTCTAAAACCGCCATATATAACCAATAACACGCCCGCAAGTATGTTTAGTTTTTGGTCAGTCGGGCTTATCATTTTATGTTTATACACCCACATTCCCAATATTATGTACGTAAATGCCATTATTAACGATAGGTAGTGAAATGTTTTTTGATTAAAAATTTTATTCATTATTAATATATTTTATTTTTTATTTTTGCAAATCTAATATAATCTATGTGTTAATATTGCACTCTAATTTATATTTGTATGAACTTACTTTACATTAAGGCGTTACACATTGTTTTTGTTGTTACTTGGTTTGCTGGTTTATTTTATATCTGGCGTTTGTTTGTTAATTATGTGGAGGCTGGCGAGCGCACCGAACCTGCCAAAACCATATTGCAAGAGCAATTTTTATTAATGATGAAACGCTTATATTATGGCATTACGTGGCCATCGGCTATATTGGCTTCTTTTTTTGGTTTTTATATGATGTTCGGTATGTATGGATGGTTGTGGATAAAGCAACCTTGGCTGCACATTAAGCTGTCGTTTGTATTGTTACTGTGGATTTATCATGCGTATGGACAACGTATTCTAACGCAAATAACGGAGGGTACATGTACTAAGTCTAGCAACTTTTTTAGATTAATGAATGAACTTGCAAGCGTATTTTTAATAGTAATAATTTTTGTGGTAGTACTTAAAGATACGCTTAGTTGGATATGGGGTTTGGTAGGTTTAGTAATAGTGATTGCGGTATTGTTATTAGCTATAAAAGCGTATAAAAAAATGCGAGAAAAGGTTTAGCGAGGCATTCCACAAAATAATTTTTAAACTACTATGACAATACTCCGCACATAGTAATTTATATTTGCGCTATGATAAAAAACTATATACTCTTGCGTGCCGCCAAAGACGTAGCTACCGAAAGCTGTTTGATAAAATTAGACTAACTTATGTACCCATATAATTATGAAAATTACTAGCAACAAATACACAAGCAATACGCTTGCGGTAGCGCAAAACGGCTATCTAACGCTTGCGGTAGCTGGGGGGCACAGCAACCAACAAATCATAATAAAATGAATAAGGATAAGGCTAATACATCAGCAGGTAAATTAGCAGAACAGGTTGCAACAGACCATACAACACAAATTTTGAAACAAGTAAAAGAGAAAGAATAATGTATAGTTTATTTTCAACTTTATCAGCTTTAGCCTTTCTGTTTTTGGTAGGGATAATTATTTTTAAATTAAGAAAAAAATTAACTTCGTTAATTAGTTGGCTTCAAGTTTTTTTCTGTATTAGTTTTTTTACTTGTATAGCTTTGATGTTGTACTATACTCACTATTATTTAGGAGAAAGCCAACTATTGCAGAAAGTCTATTTTGGTTTATTTTATCTCTCAATCTTTTTACTGTTATTGATAATTGGATTAAGAGTTTTAAAATATTACAAGCGTAAAAAATCAATCTAAATATTCAAAGCCACTCAATGAGTGGCTTTTGTTTTTCATTCCTTGCTCTGCTTCGCAGGGCAAAAAAAAGGGGCAAAAAAAATACAGGTGGCTTCGCCACACCATTAATTTTCTTCTTCTTTTATATTCAAATCTTCCATTTTTAGGGCTTCAAAACGGCTCAGATAAAAAAGTTTTCCGGGCGCATTCCACAAATCCTTTGTAATAAAGGCTTCGATACCCCGCTGTTCCAAGTGTTCCTAAGGCTACCGCAAGCTTTTCGCTTGTGTGTTTCTTACTTGTAAAAAGTTATTTGATAAAATAATATATTTGATAAAAATTAAACAAACTTATGTACCTATATAATTATGAAAATTACAAGCAACAAACTCACAAGCGGGACGCTTGCGGTAGCGCAAAACGGCTATCTAACGCTTGCGGTAGCGGGGGTTGAAAAAATAAGCGAGAAAAAAAGCGAATGATGATAACAACTATTCTATCATTCAACAGCATTAAAGGTATTGGAGCTATTTTATTAGGAATTATTTCAATTTGGTATATTTATAAATTCCCTGTTGAAAGTGAAGATATTAATAAATTTACAATAGGAATTTATTTAAATGGTATTTTATGTATCATTATAGGCCTCGTGATTCTTTTAAAATAGTTGTAATAAGGGGCAGAACGAATTATGAATAACCAAATACTCATAAAAAGCCCGAACTCCCCCCCGCTCCCGCAAGCGCAATGTCATTAAGTTAAGCTATAAACAATTGATTACGAATAACTTATTTATGTTTAGTTAATTATTTTTCATTAATATAATTTGCTTTGGTAAAAAACCATGGCGAGCAAAACAATCAATTATTTTTTAGAATTAAGTAC
>JACMRI010000074.1 GCA_014376525.1 Bacteroidia bacterium
CACCAATGTTGTTTTTTTCTATGGTGGGTAATGCGGTAACAAGCGGACTAATGTGTGTGTGTTTTTTTTGATTGGTGTCGTTTAATAAAAGTGGAGTATTTATTAAACGATGAGGTATGTTAGCAATTTCAGTATCAATAACGCGGTTGTTGATGGTTGCATAGTTTACGTATTGCCCCTGAGTAATTAGGGCAATACAACAAATTAAAATTACTAAAAAACTACGCATTACGCCTCTTAATAAAAAACGGAAGTTGAGCAATAACAATAGTTGCAAGCAACACACATACAAATTGTACCAATGTAGATTGTGCGTGTAACAATAAGCTAATGCTTATAATTATTAACGTAAACGCATACAATATTAACGTTGTGGTACGGTGGCTACAACCCAAGCTAAGTAAGGCGTGGTGTATGTGTTTTTTATCGGCAGTAAAAGGCGACTCGCCACGTAATATACGTAGCAAAAACACCCTAAATGTGTCGTATAATGGATATACCAATATAGACAGCACGAACACAGGTCGGCTAAAAGTTACTAATTGGTTGTGTTGTATTTTACCTACGTCATAATTAATGCAGCGTATAACTAATATAGAAATAATTAATCCAATTATAAGTGAGCCACTATCACCCATGAAAAGTTTGGCAGGAGCAAAATTAAACACTAAAAACGCTGCTAACGAACCTGCTAAAGCAAAAGCCAATGCAGCCATACTAGCATCTTGTACCAAATAAAACCATGCCCCCAATGTACAACAAGCTATAAGCCCTATACCTGCCGCAAGTCCGTCTATGCCATCTATTAAATTAAATGCATTTATAATTACAATAACAGTAAATGTGCTAAATAATATTTGCCAAGCATTAGTCATTGCGTATATGCCAAATATACCGTGCATAGAAGTTATACGTTGGTTAGCAAGCAATACCAAAATAAAACTTATAATTATAAACGACAATAGTTTTTTGATAGGTGCAGTTCCTATAATATCATCTTTTATACCTACAAAAAACAACAGTAACGAAGTGGCCGTAATGTATTTTAAATCGTGGGCATCAACCACTGGATACCACAAAGCGTAACTAAACAAAGTGGCTGCAAAAATAATAATACCGCCTACAGTGGGTACTATGCGGTTGTGAACTTTACGCTCACCATCAGGAGCATCAAACAAGCGTTTTAGTATGGCCACTTTTATTAAAGCAGGAATACTAAACAAACTTATGCACGCGGCGGTTATAAATACTAGTAAAAGATAATCCAAAATTGGGTTTTATTAATTTTTTTAATTAGTGCTAAATATACTTTTTTTTATTAAAAATCGGTAAACACATTGCTTAGTTTACATTGCACTCCAACAGTTAAGTAATTACTATTATAAATTTTAGTGCCAGTGTTGCTACGTTGCTCGTAGTTGGCGGTAAGCATAAGATAGTTAGCATTGTTAGGAATGTAAAACAAGCCTAGTTTTGTTATTTTTTGATTTTGTATTTCAGCAAAATAACTTGGGTGCGCCCCAGATGAATTGTTGGTATTAATAGTACTTATATTACCCTCTCTTATGGTGGTTGTTAATGAATTGTATGGTGTTAAATAATTGTATGATGCAGTAATTCCTATACCGTAGTTACTTACGTAATTGAGCGTTGCGTAGATTTCGTTATAATTATAATTCCAAGGGTGTGCCATGGGTTGGTTATAGTGTAAGACCGTACTTTGTAAGGCGTTGTTGCTAGTATATTCTGCCTGTAGTGTTAAACCTTTAAGCGTAAAACTATCCAACGATTTTATACCTAACTGTTTACCCATGTTAAACGAATTTAATAACCACTGTGCATATACGTATGCTTTTTTTACAAAACGATATTTAACACACATGCCACTATTGGTAGTAGTTGCGGGCAATAGCGTTATAAACGGATTAAGCATTGCACCATTAAATTTGCCCTTACTGGTATTAAAACTTGCTTCGGTTTGGCGCATATCAAATAGAGTGAGTTGCAATTTATGTTTAAAAAAACTTGCACCTAAAGTATGTGTAGTTAATGCAGATTTATCAAAGTAAGGCTCTGTACTGCCCACGTAAGTAGTGTATCGATTAAGGTCTATGTGGGTAAGCAGCGCGTATTGTGTTTGATAAAAAAAGTTGCGGTAGTTAAAACTAACACGTACAAATGGATAATTTAAACTATTGGCACTCATTAATAAACATCGGTATCCATCGCCTATACTCATTTTTCCACTACCCACTTGCACTGCTACGTACTTGCGTGTGTAGCTTATGTAACCACTAGCGTTGGTATAATCTACTCCTGTTTTTTTGTATTGTTTGTAGCGTCCTTGACCAGGTATAATTTCGGTAGCTTTGGCGTATGCCTGCATATAAGAGGGTAGCAAGGCTTGGTTCTCGGTAAACCAGGTATTAAATTCCAAATACTTACCCAACCTACCGTTAGCATATACCCCACGTGTGTTTTGGTAACTATGCGCACTATCATTACTTATGCTTACACCAAGTATAGGATTAATGCGCAAATAGGCGTTGTTGCTATCATTTATTACAATAAAATCTTGTATAAATAATTTTCGGCGTATGTATTTTTTATTTTTAGTAAGTGCATCGTTGGTTATATTTTGTAAGTTGAATGGCTTGCAAGCCGTTATTACATTGCGTTGCAGCGTATCATCATACAAACGTGCTTCAGCATTATAATAATTTTGCGCATTAAGCAACGAATAATCTATATACGATTGTGCTTGTATTGCTTTGTTAGTAAGCAATACAAGCACAATAAGTAGTAGCTTAAAATATGTTTTTTTGTAATACATCGTCATATACATTGCGTAAACCTTGTGCTAGCGAGGTAGTGTGTTTCCAGCCAAGGCTGTGTATTTTAGCTACATTCATTAGCTTGCGCTGAGTGCCATCAGGCTTATTGGTATTAAATACTAAAGTGCCTTTGTAGCCTATTACTTCGCATATTAGTTGTGCTACATCGGCTATGCTTATATCTTCGCCAGTGCCAATGTTTACGAGCCCTTCGGCATTATAATTATGCAATAAATATACACAGGCTTGTGCCAAATCATCAGCGTGCAAAAATTCTCGTTTTACTTTGCCACTTCCCCATACTTCTGCTGTGGGTAGGTTATTTATTTTGGCCGTGTGTATTTTACGAATTAATGCAGGCAACACGTGCGAATTTTCTAAATCATAATTATCGTTAGGCCCATACAAGTTGGTAGGCATAGCACTTATAAAGTTGCAACCGTATTGCGCACGGTAGGCGTCGCACATTTTTATTCCTGCTATTTTGGCTATAGCATAGGGTTCGTTGGTGGGTTCTAAAACACCTGTTAATAGGTCGGTTTCGGTCATAGGTTGTGGTGCGTGCTTAGGGTAAATACACGACGAACCCAAGAACAATAATTTGCTTACTCCATGCACATAGCTTTGATGTATTACATTATTTTGAATCATCATGTTTTCGTAAATAAACTCGCCTCTATACGTATTATTGGCGTGTATGCCTCCTACTTTAGCTGCAGCAAGCACTACGTAATTAGGCTTTTCGCTCGAAAACATTTCTGCCACCGCAACCTGATTTGTTAAGTCTAGCTGCGCATGTGTGTAAGTAATAAAGTTTGCAAAGCCTTGCGCCTGTAGGGCACGCATAATAGCCGAGCCTACCATGCCTCGGTGTCCTGCTATGTATATTTTGTGAGTTGGGTTCATTGGGGGAGAGGTACTGTTTTATTACTTAATACTTAATTAATTTGCTTGTCCATACGTTATTGTTTTGCTTTATATGCAATAGATATATTCCACTAATAAAATTTGTAATGTCTATATTAGCTGTTGTTGATGTATTGAAAAGTTGCTGCCCAAGTGTTGAGTATATTTCTATTATATAATCATTATTTACAATAGGAATATTAATATGCACCCAAGCATCTGACGGGTTGGGCACAATAAAATTTCTTTCTTTTTTAGTTATTTTATTAATGGCTGTTGTACCGGTATTATTGTAGCGCATAACAATTTTATACAATCCTGCATTTTTTTTATGGTAATATAATTTAGCGTTATCTGCGGTTAATGTTGGTCCTTCGGGCGCTAAGTTAGAGGCATAAATGATAGATGGAAAGCTAAATGTATCTGTTACACTTGCTCGTACGGCAACGCAAATTTCGGTTTGAGTAGGATTACTTTTAAAAAAACGAGTATAGTATAATTCCAATTCATTTTTACTAATATGTGGCGCATATACCGCATAGTTAGTGTCGTTTACGTTATAAAAAATTGCATCGGTGTTAGTCAATTTATTAAATGTAGTATCATTTATTTGTAACGCCGCACCCAACCTAGCTTTACAAGGCAAGCCTCCACAACCATTATATGTTGGATTAAAATAAGCGTTGCAATAATAAAGCATATTTCCTGTATAATTAATAGCTGCATCCATAATAAGCCAGCCACTACTGTAAATATAAAAATCACCTCTTACCCTACTAATAGTTGTTACATTATTACCATTAAATATACCGTGATGAAAATTATCAAATTGTGTAGGGAAATCTCGCAATGATACCCAATAAAAATTATTAGCCGAGTCCATAGAGGCAACTGCATCAAGCCTTGGGCTTGTTGTTTGGTTAGCGCCAGTTAGTGCTCCCATGTAGGTAAAAGTAGAATCATTTACTTTAACGGCATAGTGTAAACTAGTAGTTATTCCATCATTTAAACTATTAAAAAATAAAATGTTTCCATTGCTCGATATAGCAGGCTCCATAGCATCAAAGGTTAATCCGTTTATGGTTATTGGAATTTCAGTACCAAACAATGGATATGTTTGTGCCAATGTTATGTTGCTTATACTAAGTAATAATACTCCAAATAATAGTGCTCTCATTATAGTTGATGGGTGTTAAAATATTTATATAAAACTACTTCCGCATCATTGCATATTGCACTATGTTAGCGCCCATTTGCAATGCTTTTTTGTGTGTGGCTTCGCTGTCTTTGTGTATTTCGTAGTTCTCCCAGCCATCGCCTAGGTCGCACTCTTGATCGTAGAAGCAAACTAATTGTCCGTTGTATATAAGTCCGTAACCCTTAGCAGGTTTGTTATCATGCTCATGTATTTTGGGTAAGCCGTTAGCAAAATCAAATTTTTGATGATAAATAGGATGAGTATAAGGAAGCTCTACTAACTCTAATTCGGGAAATACTTTTTTGAGTTGTGGGCGTACAAATTTATCCATACCATAATTATCAGATACATGTAAGAAACCTCCGCCTATTAAGTAATTGCGCAAGTTCTTGGCTTCTTGTGGGGTAAATAATACGTTGCCATGCCCTGTCATGTGTACTATGGGGTAGCTAAACAAATCGGGGCTTCCTACTTCTACTATGCCTTGTTCGGGCATAAAGTTGGTGTGCAATTGTTCGTTGCAATAAGCTATAAGGTTGGGCAACGAGGTTTCTTTGTTGGCATACCAATCGCCTCCACCATTGTATTTTAATAAACCTATTTGGTAGGTAGGCGTTGTAAATGCTACAAGTACAAGATAGCTAAGGGTAAGTACTACGCTCATTTTTAATTTGTTATACATGTATAATAGTTAGATTTTTTTAAAATTAATTAGTTGTGCTTGCTTTATGTTTATGAAAAGCATCTCGCAGTTTATCAAACTCTCTACGGTAGGCTATTCCTACTCCTTGTGTGTATAATCCGTTGGCGGTAAGTGTACTTATATCGTTAGTTATGTTGTATGCTTTTAAACGAATGCGACCATCGTTCGTAAGTTTATATTCCAATTTTACATCGCTTACATAATAATTTTTAGCCGTATTTAATCCAGTATTTACTCCTAAGTTTCCTTGTACCTCAAGGCGTTCGTTAAGAAGTTGTGTACTAAAGTTTACACCTGCCTGTTGCCCACTATTTACTGTAGACGGTTTGTATTTTACGTTTACATCTAACCCTTTTATTGAACCAGAAAGCCAATTATTTAATTGACTAGTAAGTAATTCTACCGAGCTAGTTGCCGCACTACTACCCACGTTTGAGCCTCCTCCTGCACCCGTAATAGCACTTACTCTACCTGATGGAGTAAGGAACGAAGCTTGCAATAACAGCGAAAACACTTGACGGTTTACTTCTTGTACATCATCGGGGCGAATGGTGCTATAAAACTCATCTTTTACTGATTGATCAATGCGGCTGTTACTCAAATCAATTGCAAAATTAACATTAGGATTCATTAATTTGTTGGTCAATATAAGTTTACATGCCACTGGTATAGGTTTGGTGTAGGCGCTGTTACTAGAACCTCCTGAACTTAAAATAGGTGCCAACGACGCTGTTACTTTGTATATTGCAGTCATGTTGATATCAGCTTCATAAGGGTCACCAGTCCATGTTACTGTGCCTCCTGGCTCTATTACAAAATGTTTGTTAAGTATATTTTTTAGTGTAAATAAATAATCTCCTGAAGCTATTTTATATTCGCCAAACATATTAAACTGCCCAAATCTATTTATCTCCATACGTATATTTCCGTAGCCTTGTCCTTTTATTACATCGCCTACTTTCTCGTCAAAAACAATCTCTGCAGTGGCTTCTGGGGTTATTTCCAAATCAAAATTCATAGATAAACCCTTGTATTTTTTTTGTGGTACAATTGCTGCCGTTTTGTTTTTAGTTACAAAATTTACAAACTCACTTTCGCCTACATCATTGGCATTACTCATAGGTATGTAAAGGTTGGTGCCTGCTAGTGTACGTGCGCTTATGTCAAATTTCATATCCTCAACAGGTCCAAATATACGTGCATAGCCTTTGGCATATGCTTGTCCGTAAAATAATTCGTTTTGCGACGCTGTTAAATTTAAGCAATGTAAGCGGTTTGTTTCCATCAGTACATCAAATTTAAATTTAGTAAAATAACTATGAGTTAATGCGAATTGTGTTTTAGCAGTATTGCCAAACTCGTCAGTTAATATAGCATTGGTTAATTTAAAGCCTGTTTCATCTATGTATATTTTGTTGTCAAATGTGTAATAGGTATTTAAGTAATCTACCCTAAAACCTGCATCAGTAACATTAAGTATGCCTATTAAGTATGGTTTTTTAGCACTACCCAATAGTTTTAAATTACCAGCCACATTACCCTTAACATTGCTCAATACACCATCAGTAAACATTTTAATAATAGATAATGGAGTTTGTGTTAATGTAAAATTAACATCAAAAGCATCAGTTTTATTAGTGTAATAATATCCGTTTATATCTATCGATTTTACATCGTTGCGCATACACGTACCGTCTATTACTACTGCGCTGCGGGCATAGTCATAGGTAGAATTTAGTTTAAAGTTACCCAACAATTCTTTATTAATATGCAAAGAATCTAAGTTAATATTTGCCAGTACTTTTGCCTTATCATACACGTTGCTTAATTTTACAGTACTGTTTAATATTCCTTTTAATGTTATATCAGCATCTTTCAAATAATCATTAAAATTAGCAGTGTTAAAATTTTTAATTTCTAATAATAATTCCTTACTCGGATTTTTGGTAACAGTACCATTTGCTATTATTTGCTGGTTAGAATTATTTAACTGCGCCATAAAATTAGTAATGGTAACACCGCTACTATCCAATCTTACCATGGTGTTGGGGCTTATGTTCCATACACTATCGGCAAGCGTAACCTGCGATGCTTGCAGGGTAAGGTTAATAACATTGTTGGTTTCAAACAGTGCGCTACCTGTAATGTTGCCGCTGTTTTTTACTTTATAATTATTGTCATACACAAAATTATACTTAATTATATTGTTGTTTGCAGAAGCGGTTAGTTTTACATTTTTAAGCGCAATACTATCTGTCAAGTATATTGCATCTAAAGTTGTATAACTTTCTATTGCTTGTTTGTTATGGGTTACAGAGCTATTCAAATTAGTAAACTTAATATTTTCATATGTTATACTATTGCTTGTAGCTTGTATATTTATGTCTTTTTGTTGTGCGTTATAATTTCCGTGTAACTTACTGTTTAGTCCTATTTTAAGTTTGGGCATTAGCCAATCGCATAAAGGTTGTACGTTTTTAAATACAATATTGTAATCAAACGCATCATTAGTTGGTTTTGATTTTAGTGTTTTAACTTGCTCAAAATTGGATAGATAATAATTAGCCAAGTTTTTAAACGATTCGGGCAATGTACTTAGCGTAAATGCACCATTTATATCTGCATCAAAAAACGAAGATTGTACATTTATACTACGTTCGCTTCTACCATAATTAAGTGCCGTTAACGAAAAGTTATTAAGCGCATATTGTTTATTATTAAACATTAACATAACGTTTAACAATTGTGCATTGCCTTGCGCATCGTCAATGCTATTGCCAGCAAAATGCACTACACTTCTCCCCGAAATTACTGTGGGCGCAATACTTGTAGTTAAGTGTGTTGTATGTAAATCTAACTTTGCTACATCGGCAGTAAAATCAAGCGTTGGGAAACGTTTGGAATAATCTATACTACCATCAAAATTAAGTTTTGCATTGGGGTCGTTGCTTATTAAATTCCCCTTAAACACATTGCGAGCAAACGAACCTTTGGTGGTAATATCTCGGTACGAATAATTATTGTAATCCAAGCGTTTTACATCGCCGTCAAAGGTAAATTTAGCAGTTTTAACATCAAATTCATAACCGTCAATAGCACCGTTTACGGTTATTAGACCAAGGTCTTTTTGATTCAATAATTTACCAATATTAAAATCTGTTGTACTTAATTGTCCTTTATAAGTAGTAGTTTTTTTATTTAAATCGTACTTTATTTTGATGTCAGTAGTGGCGTTACCCAAAGCGGTAGTCATTTTACCAAAGGTTACAAAGTCGTAATAAAAACCAGTATAGTCGCCCTCATACACAATAGTACCGAGCAATGCAGCGTCGTTGGGCAAGCCTATATGTTTTTTTTCGGTAAATGGTGGTAAGGGTATTCCTTCAATATCTTTTTTGTTAGTTGTTAGTTTTTTTATACGACAATCAAATAATGTATTGTTGGCATCGGGCAAGCCTATCATGTGTACCCTACCTATTAGTTGTGTAGCATCTCCAAACGATAAATTGATATTCTTAGCCTCAAAATTGCTAATATGCCCCGATGTTTCTACATTTTTAACAGTAATTAATTTGTTTATACCTGTAAGTTCTTGGGCAAAGTAAACTAAATCGCACATATTTAGTTTTGTGTTTTGGAGGTGGCTTACCAAGTTTACTTTCTCGAAAAAATCGTCAAAGTCATCAATATTATTCATATAAAAATTTACATCGCCATTCAAGTCCGAGTTTGGTGTTTGCAAACGCATACTCTTAAACTGCATTTTGTTTGTAGCAAATACAGTTGTAGCATTTAGTTTTGTAACCACAAAGCCCGATTTTTCTTGGCACGAAAATCCATTTATGTTAGCTAGCGTACTATCGTTAAATATGTCTATGTTACTAAGGTTTCCGTTAATTTTGCTAAACTTTATATAGTCCCAATCCAAGTAGCCTTTTTTACCATGTTCATTACCGTGGTTGTTGTATTCAAATGTGCAATTTATCAAATCAAAGTTATTGCAATACAACTTAAACGGTTTGTTTTTGGTGGTGTCCTTAGGTTTTCCATCATCAAAGGCATCTATTATAAACTGAAAATTTAACCCTTTTTCTTTAGGATATTTTGCCACTTTTATAATTGCATTGTCTAACGTTGTTTTGGTTATTTTAAATATGCCTTTGTCGGTATCTAGTTTCCCAAGGCTTATTTTTAAGGCTTTAGTATGAATAATGGTGTCGTTGTGCAAATCTTTTATTAGCACATCTTCCAACACTATTTTATTCATCATTTCTATATCTACACCACCTACACTTACAGTAGTGTGTAACTTATTGCTCATATAACTTACGGCACGTTGCACTAAAAACGTTTGTACACTAGGACTTTTAAGCACCGCAAAAGCCAAGCCCATTATAAGCAATAGTAACAATAACAGGCTTAACAGTATTTTGTATATTAGTTTCAAGTAAATAAAGTGTGTGCGTTTTATTTTTTGCTAAACTAACAAAACACACGCCAAACTGCAATAGTTTATTTATGTAGTTTGTGGTGGTGTTTTACGCCTCATTTACTTTTATTACAAGTATTTAAGTTGCAAACTTTTATTACTAGAAAGTTACAACGCAGACTATCCAAAGCGTATCGCTTTAGTGGTTATTTTGTTACATTTTTTTATATAAACATTACTTATTTTTTTGAAATATTTTGATAAAGAGCTATACTAACCTGCAGTATTTTAAGTAACTATGCCACGAGCTAAACACTTGCTGTAGGGCAAAGTTTAAAATAAATGCTTGGGGTAATGGGGAATGCCCAAAACTAAATTTGAGCTGCTGTTAGTAGCTGGTATTTATTATGATTTTATTATTTCCTGTGAGTATTTTCTTCTGTTAGTTTGAAGAGTTAATATATAAATGCCGCTCGGGTAAACAGAAAAATCGATTTGATAACTGTATGTACCTTTCATTTTTTGTCCTTGGTCTATTTTTTTAATAAGTTGTCCGTTAATATTGAAAAGGGATAAAATAATATTTTCCGATTCTTGAATATTAAATGTAAGATTGGTAATATCATTTGTTGGATTTGGGAAAATATTTACTTTTAACCCAATTGGAAATTTTATTTCATCTACGCCATTAATAAGAGATAGTAATTCTAAATAGTCACCCATGGTAGGAATGTCTAAATATTTACCATTAATTGCCGATTGATTAATATGTTTTCCAATTAAATCAGTAATAGAATCTTTAAGAGTTTGTGGTAAAATTGACGAACTAAGTCCGTATGCTTTAATTAACCAGCGGTAACCCGTTGCCGAATTACATGTGTGTGAATAATAAACTAAATTTTCAACAGCATTATATGTCATTGTATTTAATGAACCTTTGTAAATATTTAATGCAGGTATTAATTGAATTGTTGGAATAATGTTTTGGATTATAATACTGTGATAGCGTGAATTTGCATTGTGCCCATCAACCCAACGACCCTTAGTTATTTGGCCAGGAAGTACAGCATAGCGAATATTTTTAATTGCTCTGTCCAAAAAAGAGCTATCGTTAGTTAATTGATAAGTTCTTGTAAGCCCCAAAGAAACAAAAGTATTGTAGTTGTAGTTTTTATTAAATTTTAATGGTTTTAAGTAATTACCTATTGATATTGCAATGTTTTTGTAATTAATGTTTCCAGTATAATTATATGCTTCATAGTAAGCATTCGCAATTACTCCTGCATCAAATTTAAATTCTCCTTTACCTTTGTCATTTATAATCCAACCATTTTGTAAAACATTTACTGAGTCTGCACCACAAAACGACATAAAATTTTGAATAATTGGACCAAATGTAGGGTCGCCATATGTCCTTAGATCCGGAAATGGAAATGCTCCCATGCAAGGTCCAGTTTGGATTTGCATAGTGGCTAAACTGTCTAACGCTTTTGTTGCCCAAGATTGATATAATGTTTTTCTTGTAATATCAGTTTCTTTATCTGCAATTTTTAAAAGACCAATCGCAATTTCTGCAGATGTCCTTAAAAATAATGAATGTGGTTGATATGAAGGAGGTAACATTCCTTTAGCAGCTTTCCACAAGTTAACATATACCAAACTATCTGCTTTAATTAATGACCTTGATAGTAGAACAGAGTTTGTAACATTGAGCCAGTTAATGTTTTGTACTAATGCATAATATGATTCAATACCATCTGGGCGCCCGCCTTGTATGGAATAAACATTCTTTAATTCAAAACTTAGAGAGTCAATTTTAAATAAGTTTTCACTTTTTAATGCACTGTCTAAAGGACCTAAAATATTATTTATTTGCGATTGCTGAGTTGAGGATAATGTTTGAGAAATGCCACAGGGTTGCGAGAGTAATTTTAATCCTAAGGACAGAATACTAATAATTGTTAGTGAGATGTTTTTCATTCGTTTAAATTTAGTGCCAATTTACGTATATTATTTATGCAATGCTACTAATGGTTTGGCGCTTGGCTGTGGGGGCGATTTTAACCACATGTGTTAATGTGAAGAACCAATTTTTGTTTAACTACAAATGTATTTGCGAACCACTGAACCACGATTTTTTTCAAACCGGTGTTAATGACTTTTTTTGTGTGTGCATTTTAATACATTAACGTTTAAATACACACCTCTACCCCACTCCCATCAACTCTTCTAAGTAATGTTTTTCTATCCCAAAATATAACTTAGTAGCTTTTATTTTTTGTAATAGTTCTTGTTTTTGAGCGAGTGTTTTGGGTTTTTTTTCGGCTATTATCATTACGTTTTTGGG